>JAOZQV010000170.1 GCA_029932035.1 Deltaproteobacteria bacterium
GGGAAAAACCTGGGATCGGCAAATTCCTCCCGGTCATCGATTACCACCACATGGAAATCAACCAGGTTTGCCAGGGGAACGATCTGTTTTGATACATGACCGGCGCCGAATACATAAAGATGTGAGGTGGCCATGATCGGTTCCGCAAGGACCTCGACCGGGTTTCCCTCATCATCGTTCATGGAGAAGAGGGAGAGTTGTCGCGATCGCATAATCTTCCCCAGCCTTTTGGCGAGGAGGTCCTCTATTTCCTGTGCGTCTGGCAGTGAACCGGCCCTCTCCCCATTTTTCCCTAAGAACAGCTTGGGCGATTCGCCATCCTGCCACCGTTTCCGGTCGATGAGGGTTACAAGAAGACCACCACCTCCCTGGCCCAGACCCTTTCCTGCCTTCTGAAATACTGCGACATGGGTCGGGTTTAGGGCTGATATAGGTTCCAGAAACACCTCAACCCGACCCCCGCAAAGCATATCGGTTTCAGCAACATCAGTGCCCTCAAGAGAAAAATAGAGCCGGACCGGAAGACCGGCATCAAAGACCTCCCTGGCCTTCTCCAATGTTTGGGCCTCAAGGATACCCCCTCCAATGGTGCCGATAAATGAACCGTCATCCATAATCAGACATTTGGTCCCGGCCCCCCGCGGCGAGGGGCCTGCCTGCCGGATAATGGTAGCGAGCACTGCAGAGCCATCTTTTTCAAATAACTGGTCAAGCGTCTCGAATATCTCTTTCATAGTAACTTCCTAACCCGAAAAAACCCGAACTAAACAAAGCTTTTGCCACACGAAGGGCATAAAAAATGAGTTGCTAATGGTTTTATGATCTCTTCGTGTTCTTCGTGATCTTCGTGGTGAACAAATCCCTATCCGCAGATTACCTGTCTGCGTGCGGTCACGCACAGGCAGGCGCAGATTATTCAAACACCGGGTGTCCAAGACGTAAGGCGCAAGACACAGGGCGCAAGGAACTGAAACAGACTCCAGTATTCCCTCCTAAAAACGGGATCTGCATCGCGCATCCAATCCTTCAATCCCTAAATCCCTCAATTTTTGGTTTCTAAATATTCTTTTCTCAATAAAGAGCCCATCACCACACGTTCTACCGGTGCATGCGGGTCCTCAATCAAGAGACGGGCCAAGGCTCTCCCTTGTTCCTCAGAGGCGGGAAGATCCAGCTTATTCAAAAACGCAATCCTTCTTGCGGAATCAGGGGCGCCTTTGAAAAGACCATTGGGTGACTGAAAGACCCTGGCAAGCGCTGCCGGTGTAATGGGTTCTCCATCTCCAAGGCCCGTGACCTCTCTAAAAGGCCCCGGCCTGAAGACGATCTCCGGATTCAAGGGCCTCCCCATGGCCTCCAGGCCTATCACGGCAATTACCATGGTCGCGGAAGAGGGAATTACAGGCTCATGCGCGGCCGGCGCTTTGACCGGCCGCCCTGCAGCGCCATCTGCCTCTATAATTACATAATCGACCTGCAGGTCCAGAAACAAGGAGTCTGCCATGGCCCGAGTTATCCCTTCAACCTTGCCGGATTCAAGAAGCCCTTGGCTTACAAAAATATGTCCCTCTCTTTTGAGCCCCTCCTTCAGATCTTCATAAGAGGGAGAAGCGGAAGGAGAAAAAACCACACAGGGAGCGCGATTTGCCTCTATCTGCCAGACCTTAGTAGTGGTGGTAGTGACTACTCTTGTTCCAGCCTGCAGCAGTTCCTCAGCTAAAGCAAAACAGAGGGAGGTCTTTCCTCCTCCACCTACAATGGCTATATGCTCTCTCGGTCTGAGGTCCAATGCAGAAATCAACCCCATCCGCAGTTCCGAGATCCGGCCTCTGTCCTTTTCACCCATCCCATTCAATACCCAGTGCCTCAAGTGAGTCCCGCCATCTCAGGCGGGATGACTAAAATGCCTAAAGTTTGAGGTGCCTAAAGTTAATGTTTGTTTTTTCACGCATTGGCGTGATCGGAGTCTTCGCTTACCTGGATGTTCATTTCTTCCTGAGAACCCTGCTATCCCCGACCCTGACCGTTATCTGGGATAAATCAAAGTACTCTATGAGGGGGATAGTATATTTTCTGGAGGTGCCGGTCATCTCTTTGAACTGTGGTGTCGTTATTTCACCATGCTTTTTCAGGAAATCAATCAGCCTCTTTTCCAAATCTTCAACTGCCCTGCGATGAAAATAAAGGTCCTCCTTTATCTTCAGTAAAAGTCCTTCCTTTACCATAACTCCAAGGACATCAATCGCCGTATTCCCAGAGAAGTCCTCCTTCAGATCCTTGAAATAGGGGGGCTGGAGCCCGCCTTTGGCATAGACCTTTTCTATTTTTTGCCGCGCCTTCTCCTGGTCCTGGGCTAAGGTTACCCTGTGCTCTTTCAGGCGGACAACCTCTTTTTCCTGGACTATTATTCCATCTTGTGAGAGCTGTTTAATAATATAATTGAACAGCTTTGGATTTCTTGAACCGGTTGTCCTTGATCTTAACTCCTCTTTGATTAAACCTGTTTTTAACGGGAAGTTCTTGTGATATCCGCCAATGGTCTCCAAGACCTCATCCTTAGCTTTGTCTAAAAAATCGGCATGGATCAGAAGTGATCGTTCAAATTGGATAACTCTTTTTTGCGCCTTAAGCGCCTTGAGGGGTTCTGCTAACTTTTTCTTGCTCATATTTGCCAAAAAAGAAAGTCCTGATTCCTCCACTCCATGAAAGCGACTTAGAGAGACAAATAGCTCAAGGACTTCTTTCTGTCCTCCTGTATGGAGAATCTTAAGCTCAGACAGGACCGCATCTGAAAACCGCTTTTTTTTGTTCGGCAATGGGTTCAGGATCTCCCCACCGCCTATTGTCTGTACCGGGGAATAGCTCCTGAGCACGTAACGGTCCCCCTTCAGCACTGCGGTGGGGGCATCAAGCCTTATCTGTGCAAAACAGGTTTCCCCTGGATTAAGTTCGTCCCTGTCTAAGAGGATCAGGGTAGAGATAATCTCTGATGTGCCGGCATGGAAACGGACCTTGGCCCTGTTTTTCAGCTTGCGAGGGGCGCTCGAGAGATGGTCCAAAACCACATCCACCATATATGTCGGTCTCAGGGAATCTTTGGAAGCTAAGATATTCCCCCTTCGCAGCACCATCTTCTCAATCCCCTGCAAATTGACGGCGGTCCTCAGACCCGCTCGCGCCTCCTCGACCTCCTTATTATGGACGTGCAACCCCCTTATCTTGGAGGAAATGCCCTGAGGATAGATGGTCGCCTCATCACCGGTTCCGATGGTACCGGACACGCTGGTCCCGGTTATCACGGTGCCAAAGCCCTTCATGGTAAACACACGGTCGATTGGGAGTCTGAAGAGATGCCCCATGTCCCGTTCGGGGATCTCTTCCACTAATTTATCGAAGATTTCGATCAATCCCTTCAGGCCTTCTCCGGTCACAGAGGAGACCTCAACAACGGGGGCATCGGCTAAAAAACCATCCGAAAGGTACTCTGAAACATCCTCCCTTACCAGGTCAAGCCAGTCCTCATCCACCATGTCGATTTTGGTCAGAACAACAATCCCGTGCTCGATTTTCAAGAGTTTACATATTTCGAGGTGTTCCTTAGTCTGGGGCATAACCCCCTCGTCAGCGGCAATGACTACCGCAACAAGGTCAATCCCCGTGGCCCCGGCGACCATGTTTTTTACAAACTTTTCATGACCCGGCACATCAATGATCCCGAGCAGCTTGCCCCCTGGCAGTCTTAGATGGGCAAACCCAAGCTCAATGGTAATGCCCCGTTCCTTCTCTTCCTTAAGGCGATCCGTGTCGATCCCGGTAAGGGCCTTTATGAGGGATGTCTTCCCATGGTCAATATGTCCCGCTGTGCCCAAAACGATCTGTTTCATGTTAAACCTTTTTATACGAATTGAGGAATTTAGGGATTTAGGAATTGCGAATTCTTATAAACAATTACACCTAAGTTCATTGGTCCAAAGACCGAACCTTGCGACTTTTTATGAGACCATCAGCAATAATGCGCCAGTAAAGTTCTTTTTACGGGTAATTTCGAATTTAGTACCTATTTATTGAAATCACATTGTGTTTGAGTATGATTTATACCATGGCCAGCTTGAATATTTTGAGGAATTCTTTAAATGTTTAAAAGACCTATCAAAAAATGATTGAGCGAAGCGACTTCCACAAATATTCAATAGTCAATATTCAATAGTCAATTCCGGCTTCGCCGGGTTAGGAACATCAGCCCCCCGAGGACCTTATCCAAGAGCCACTTCTTCACAAAATCAAAGATCAGGTGGCAGTCCCTCATCATGGCGGTGATGGTGGGTTGGCCTGTTGAGCGGCCATAACCACGATAATCCACGGGCAGGAAGTTGATCCCGATCCGGTTGTAGGCGCTGCCCAGTTCATCATAATCTGCCACGATTTCCCCGTTTCCATGAAAAAACAGGATATTGGGCGCAGATTCTTCCTCCATGTGAAACCGGGCGCCTACAACCACGTCCATTTCAACGGGAATTAAAAGGTCCTCTCCCCTGTTATCTGATCCTGTGCCTCCCCATTCGGGTCTGGGATGAAACAGAAACGTGAGGATCTCAGGCTGATCCAGCTCTGAATAATCGATCTTTGAGATATTGACCAAGGTTATGCCCCTCAAATTTGTTCGCGGAATGGAAATACACTCTTGACAGCGAAGCCCTCTTTTGTCAAGATTATATCTGAATTCTCGTTCACCGGCAACCAAGATCTTCAGACCATAAATCCCGGCGTTGATCTAATTGGGGGAGCTGATTTTTGGAAAAACTGAAACAAGGAAGAAGTTCAAACGAAGAGGATGATAGCGGGATCCAGACTTACGATGTTTCGATCTTAAAGGACCTTTACGATCTTTCAGGATCAGAGGTGATGGATAGAATCTTAGAGCACCCCGATCCTCCGGGATTGATCAAAAGGCTTCCTAATGAAGATTTTTTCTGGTTGGTAAAAAGGGAGGAAGAGGACTCCATGCAACTGTTGAAACTTGCCTCCCTGAGACAGTGGCAATATCTCCTGGACCTGGAACTGTGGGAAAAGGATCGCCTGGACCTGACACACGCCTTCCAGTGGCTGCAGAAGTTGCAAAGATCAGACCCCGAGCGTCTCACCAAGTGGTTATTCACTGACAACCAGGCCTTGGCCTATCTTTATCTCTTCAGGAGTGTGCATGTGGAAATAAGAGATGAAAATGAGGCCTATGACCTTGAGCAAGGGTTCATTACCCTTGATGGGCTTTTTTATATCAAAATCCTTAAAGAGGAGCAGAGGGAGACGGTGGAAGGAATTCTAAAAACAATGGCCGGTGAAGATCTTCTCAAATACCACTCCCTCCTTACGGGTCTGGCCGGCGTGCTTCCCGCAGAGTTAGAGGAGAATATGTACAGGTTAAGAAACGTCCGCATAGCAGAGCATGGATTTCTACCTCGGGAGGAAGCCCTGCTGGTTTACGCCCCCCTGGGCCTAAATATCATTCAACAAAAAGACTCGCCGGAGATGGTTGAGCCCGCTTTTGATGAAGAGCGCCTTGACCTGGCCCCTTATACACCCTTCTACTTCTCTAAAAGCCAAAATCTGTTGACAAAGAGCGCTTCAAGAATAACCGATGCTCGTCTTTTAGACAGGATACGCCTTGAATTCGCCGGGCTTTGCAACCAGGTCCTCTCTGCTGATGGACTTGTAATCGATGACATAGACGTCCTAAGAAAGACAGGTCTGAAGGCGGCAGGGTATCTTAATCTTGCCCTTGAAGAGATGTCCGGCAAAGATATCGGGGCTGCTGAAGAACTTCTGAGAAAAAACCGGTTAATATCTCTCTTCCGGATGGGCTTTGGTCTGGCCCAAAAACTAAAATGGGAGGCGGAACGCTGGTTAAAGAAGAGCTGGTTTGATCATAATAGCATGGGTTACGGTTTTTGGGGCGATGAATGGGGGAATACACTTGCAG
Organism: Deltaproteobacteria bacterium; assembly: GCA_029932035.1. Classification (GTDB taxonomy): domain Bacteria; phylum Desulfobacterota; class DSM-4660; order Desulfatiglandales; family Desulfatiglandaceae; genus Desulfacyla. The sequence goes on from JAOZQV010000170.1 coordinate 5,978, forward strand.
GTCTTATGGAGAACAGACCTCAATACTATTGCGGACCGGAAGGGGGGAGAGAATACAGAGACTTTGAACAGGCCTCTGACCTGACAGCCGTTCGTAAAATCCTCCATGGTCTGATTGGACTTGACAAGATGTTAGCCCAACTAACAATAACCTACCCTTTCAACAAAAAAGACTCTCAAACCTATGATCGGACACTCCATTCGCTTCTTTTCACTCTATGGGCCCGGCAGATGTTGGAGCTAACACCCTCTTTTGAGGCTATTTCTCTGAAACAGGCAAGGCAATTCTTTGATCAGCTCAGGAAAGGGGATAAAAGGCCGCCCTATCAGATGTTAGGGTTTGAAGACGTCTTTGTGAAGGATTTCATGGTCTCTGCCTCCGCGTTTGAGCCCGAGGATGCGGCAACCCTCAAAGATACGTTGTCCTTGATCTGGCAGCAGTTTTGTCAGGAGTATGATTGGGTGGAAGTTGATGCCCTGGATCCGAGATTCAGTAAATATATTCTGATTAGACCCTAAAACCCTGACTCCCCTCTTTTTCCATTTCTCTTATTTCGATACCATCCTGATCCACTCGTGTAAAAAGTTATCTGCTATAAAATATTCTTTGTCTTTCCCTTTACGGATCAAATCCTTTTTTATCAGGTTGGAAAGTGCTTTATGCAGTGACGGCGTTCCCATGTCATATGGTTGAAGCATTTTATTTGAAAAGGTTTTCAGGGGGCCATGTTCAGCCACGATAGTCATAACCTGGCTTTCTCGTAATGGCAATTCCTCAAAAATCCCGGCAAACGACGGCGTCAAAGACGAAAGCATACGCGATACGCCTTGTTCAACAAATTCCTCAGACACGGTTTTGGCCTCAAGGCCATCTAATATGTGGCTGCATAGCCGTTGAGCATAGTCCGGATGTCCCTTAACTCTTATTGCGATTTTTAACGCCAGCTCATCGGAGATAGAAACGGCAATTTTTTTAAAGCGAATTTTGATAAATTTAGATAGAGTCTCCGTCTCAATGGGTCCTAACTCCATAATCTTGGCTGCATGGTAAAACGGCCTCCTCTCGTTGATAAACATATCTTTGAGCAACTGTGTTCGGCTTCCGAGAAAAGCGAATGCAATCCGATCTTGCTGCTGGATAATGGTACGAAATTCGGCTTCGAGATTACTATTAACCCTGATGATATGTTGAAACTCGTCAAGAACAATCACGGCTCGTTTCTTGCTTTTTTTGAGATATGAACTCAGGCCTGAAAACACATCGGACAGGTTGTCAATAGAAGTTGCCTGAGACGAGAATTCCGGTGATATACCAAATGATCCCGTTCCATTGGGTTCATATCGGATCGAAAACCTTGTCCGTGTAAAAATCTGTGCAGCCCATTTTACAAATTTTTCTATACTCTTAAGATCATCAATAATGGCCTTTGCCGCAGCACGGGACACTGCCTGAAGCACTTTCTCTGAAGAATTGCAGGCAAAAAAATCAGCATTCCCATAGAGAATTTTTCTGGTTCTGATTTTTTTTGATACGGCCTGCAAAAGAGAGGTTTTTCCATACCGCCGTGGGCTGTATAAAACGATACTCTGTCCACCTGTTAAATCCCGGGTTATCTGTTTAATTTCGGATTCCCGATTACAGAACAGGTCACCGCTAACTACCTGGCCAAAACGGAACGGGTTTGCCATGAAGACCTCCAACCGGTTTACTCATGGTGTAACATTATAAGTCGGGCTTTATATACACCATTAGCATAATAATGTCAATAGATATTTATATATGCCATTAGTAAATTCCAGTAAGCATGGGGGAGCGCCACTACGAATTGAAACGCCAAAGGTATGACTTGGATCGAATTGCCGAAAGCAGGTGACGCAGTTGCGCGACAAAGCGGAAGATTTTGAGAAAATCC
>JAOZQV010000171.1 GCA_029932035.1 Deltaproteobacteria bacterium
CTTTTACTCCCCTTTTACTCTCGGAATGTCTACGTGTGTCCATGTGTGTCCGCGGCTAAACAAAGGTTGCCGGTTTACCGTGGAATTTATCTGCCAGAACTCTTATGTGGTGAAGATTCAACGGTCTTTTCTCATTGAGTATCTCCGAAACTGTAGATTTCCCCCCAAGGATCCCAACCAAGTCTCTTTGCCTGAGGTCATTTTGTTCCATCAGGAACTTCAGGATTTCCACGCCTTGTTTCTTCTCCACCGGAAACCTCTCTTTCTCATAGTGTTCAATCAGGATTACAAGTGTTTCTGCATAATCTGCAAGGGGACCTGTTTCTTTATCAAAAACAGTCTCCATAGACCTGAGTGCCTTTTCGTAATCATTATGAGTTTTTATGACTCTTAGGGGATACAACTCCTTAAAATCCATCCGATCTACGGCAGGCATTTTGAGTCCTCCTTCAGATTGAGTTTCTCATATTCGTCATGGGGTAACACATACTTTATCCACATCCTGTGGTCTTGTTTATGATTTAAAAATAGATTCTTGTTTATCCTGTTATCCTGTCTAAAAAAAGAGATGCCTGAATAGTAGCAAAAATTAATCCAAGGAGGGCTCTACTTCCACCAGATTACAGTGGAAGGCACAACTTTGTCCCATGTCGGTAAGACGCTGGCTGGTCAACTGATTGACCCCGCGGTTGTTTGGCATGAAACGGGGCCAGTAAAGACCCTCGATGATTGTTAAACCGGGCGCTGTGTCCTCTGTCAAGCGAGCAGAGAGATGGCAATCTCCGCGGTCGTTGAAAACCCGCACCCTCATTTTTTCCTCTACACCTCGCGTGGCGGCATCTTCAGGGTGGATCATGATTACGGGTTCACCGGCCTGTGTGCGAAGATATTCGATTTCGCTAAAAGTTGAGTTGAGGAACTGACGCCGGGGCGGGGTGATCAGTTGCAGATGAAACCGGCCCTCTCCCTCCTCGTCTGCGCTTGGTTCTCCGTTAGGCAGCGGGTCCAGCCCCTGGTCCGCCATGGTCCGGGAATAGAACTCGATCTTGCCGGAAGGTGTGCCAAACCCTTTCGAGAATATATCCTCCTCTACATTGAGGCGAATAGGCCGGCCCTCCTGCAAGTCACTTAGTGTGATGCCCTCTAAGTAAGGCGAATCTGATGCGAGAAGATTCCGAATACGCTCTTCCTCTGTTTCGTAAAAACAATCCTCGGTAAAGGCGAACCGGTTAGCGAGGTCGTTGAAAATGGCTAAGGTTGAGCGGGTTTCACCCATAGCTTCAATAACCGGACGCGCCATCTGGAGGTAGTAATGTCCGTAGCTTCTATAAAGATCTGTGGATTCGAGAAATGTGGTCGAGGGTAGAATAATGTCGGCATACATTGCTGTTTCGGTCATAAGATGTTCGTGTACCACTACGAATAAATCCTCACGCTCAAGACCAGCGAGAACCCGCGCTGAATCGGGCGCCACCACTGCCGGGTTGCTGTGGTACACGTGGAGGGCCTTTACCGGAGGGTCATCAAGTGCAGTCAGGGCATGACCCAACTGGACCATGTTAATGCTCCTTACTCCTGAGGGAGCCAGATCCTCACGCGTAACCGAGTTCATGTTGAATGCATAAGCCGCAGAGGTGGACCTGGTAATGCCCCCACCTCTTTTTTGGGTGGCCCCAATCAGTCCGGGCAGCAAGGCAATGGTTCTCATGGCCATACCGCCTTTAAGCTGGCGGGACGGGCCCCAGCCTGTCCGTATGTACGGGGCATTCGCCTTCCCGTATGCCCGTGCCAGCCACTCTATTTCAGCAGCGGGGACGCCCGTGATTTTCTCGACGCGGGGAAGGGGATAGACGTTCACCCGCTCGGCTAATTGCTCAAAACCGATCGTGTGTCTGCCAATGAATTCCTTATCAATCAAACCTTCTTTGATGATGACGTGCATCATGCCCAGGGCCAGAGCCGCGTCTGTGCCGGGTTTAAGCTGCAGGTGGCGGTCTGCCTCTCTCGCAGTACGGTTCTTATAGGGATCTATGACAACAATGGAGGCGCCTCGTCGACGAGCCTCCAAGAAAAAGGGCCATGCATGCATATTGGTGACGACGGTATTGCTGCCCCAGATGATAATCAGATCCGAATCAACGGTGGTTTCGATATCTGTAGTGGGAATGTTTCCCATGCTTGCAGCGAAACCCGCCTCCGCGGCAGCACTGCAGATGGTTCTCAACAGCTTGGAAGCCCCTAATTTGTGGAAAAAGGGGTGACCTGCGTGGAACTGGACAACACCCATGGTCCCTGCATAGGAATAGGGGAGTATGGCCTCGCCACCTGATTCACAGATTTGCCTGTATTGGTGGACAATTTCGTCTAAGGCCTGATCCCAGGTGATGCGCTCGAACTTGCCTGCGCCCTTAGCGCCCACCCGTTTCAACGGATGCAGGACCCGTAGTGGTGAGTAGATACGCTCAGGATAATGCCTGGCCTTCACGCATATGGCTCCACGGGTGAAAGGATGTTCAGGATCTCCTTTGACTGAGAGCACATGGCCATCTGCGACCCCCACAAGGAGTCCGCAGGCGTCGGGACAGTCGTGGGGGCAAACTGAGCGCTTGTATTCGATCATGAGATCCCCTCGACCCTGCATCGAATATATCGGTGATAGGGGGTTCCTGCTATCCGATCCCGGTGGGTGTTTTTGGCCAATCGGTTGGCGTTGGCCCCGTATGTTTTTCCTTGAAAAACCAGACCGAACCCGTGCGGTATCATAATGTAGCCCGGTCTGGTCGAGTTTGTAACCTGGAGTTCAAGGGTTTCTTCACCAGCCTCGGTGGTTACCTTTACCATCTGGCCGTCTTTGAAACCGAGTTTTTCTGCGTCCTTCGGGTGCATGATGGCCGTGCAGGCCCTTTTTCCTTTGTTCCAGGCAGGATCCCGCATCTGTGTATTGGCGTTGTAGTCCATGTGCCGGCCGGAGGACATGATGAATGGGTACTCTTCCTCACCCTCTTTGAGTTTTTCTGCTTCTATAGCCGGATCGATCTCTTGAATCCAGTCTGTCATTTCGGGGACATTCAGGTCGATTCGCCCGTCCTCTGTGGCGAGGGCCTGGAAATGGTCCCATCCTTCGATGTCAACTTCGCCAACGCAAATACCTTCAGGATGTTGCAGGATAGACTGGAAGATCTCTTCTCCAAGACCGGGCCCGGGATGAAAACCCGCCCGTGCCGCCAAGTCATGGCCTGCGGGCGGCAGGCTTTGCAGAGCCCCCCAAAAAGAAGCTAATTGGGCAGATCCCAATTTTTTCCCTAATGTTTTGCCAAGAACGTATGGCATACTTTTGCCGGCCCTGGGATTAGACTTCAAATATTTAAGCAAAGCCATTCCAAACCTTAATCGGTCCCCTTCATAAGCCGTATTATAAAGGGAATCCGGTATTTCAGGAACTAATCCCAAGCGATCAGCTAACCGCAGGAATATCTCACCGGCTTCCATCTGCTTCCCCTCCGGTTCCAGCACAGGATGGCGCACCTGCATGAAGATCTTCGGAAAACCCCCGGCCCAAAGGACAAGACCTGCGTCCCACGATTCATAGGCGGATAAGGCGGGGAGCACATAATCAGAAAGAGCAGCCGTTTCGGTCATGGCCACGTCAATGGTTACGAGCAGATCCAGTCGTTTAAAGGCATTTTCATAGGCAGAGGTGTCGGCAAAAGACCTCAGCGGATTGGCGCCGCTCACTATTACCGTGCGAAGTCTGTCCGGATTGTCTGATATAATCTCCTCGGGCATCACATTGGGGGGATACACCCTGGTTATACCCGGATAATCGGTAACAACGGTGCGCCAGTACCGGGATTCCCGTTCATCAGTGTCTGCGGTTCTCCTTCGTACTCCGCCACGCAAACTAACTGGAAAGATATTTCCCCCTTCAACACCGATTCGTCCACACACAGCCCTGAGAACTGTTTCAAGATAAGAGATGAGTGTGCTGTGCCGGTTCATGAGAACCCCAAGATCGCTGTGATGAGAGGACTTTCGGGTAGTAAACAGATGGCAGACCTCTCTCACCTTGTCATAATCTAATTCACAAACCTCTATGGCTGCTTTTGCATCAAAATCAATGAAAAAAGGCCGGATGCTTTCAAAGCCGCTGACATGTTTTTCCATGTATTCCTGGTCGTGCCAACCTTCATTCAGGATGATGGAGATCATGGCCCGGTACAAGAGGGCATCCGTACCCGGTCTGATGGGCAGATGAATATCAGCTATTTTGGCGGTTTCCGAAACGCGCGGATCCACGACCACAAGCAGCTTGTCAGGGTCTTTGCCAAATTTGCTGAGCACACGGCGCGCCTGAGGTGTATGATGGCTCATCATCGGGTTCCACCCAAAAACCAGGAGCATATCGGTTTTATCAAGGTGCGGTGTGGCGTGAAGGCTTTGGTTGCCATAGGTCTTTCCATCGGCCCAATACCTGCCGGTCAGCTCTTGGGCCAGGGCGTTATAAAAGTATTGCGAACCCAAACCCCGGAGCAGGTTAACGGCAAACATACCCTGCAATGCGCAACCGATTGAACCGCCCCCCATCAGGGCAAAGGAACGCGGTCCGTGCTGGCCCGTCAGGGCAGAAAGTTTTTCGGCGATCTCGTCAAGGGCCTGGTCCCAGGATACTCTCTCAAAGGTGTCTCCGATCTTCTTCAGGGGATGCATGAGCCGGTCGGCATGGTGCTGGTGGTGCTTGATGTTCAACCCCTTACGGCAGGCATAGCCCTCGCTGAGAGGATTATCTTTATCCCCGCGAACTCTAACTATACGATTGTTCTCGACTCGAACCTCAAGCCCACAGAGATTCGCTCACAATATACAGGTTGTTTTTTTCCAATCCATTATCTTTGCCTCACCATCTCATCGATAATATTCTTGACTGATTTTATCTCCGTAATTGAGGCGCTGACCTGACCGCCTCCGGCGGGAAAGAGATCAAAATTCCCGGAATGCCAGGCCTCACCCATGTTCATCATGCTATACTCCTTGGAAAGGTCGATGCTGGAGTCGTTCATCAGCTCTGCCAGGCGGGGATTGATGATAGCCCGCACGCCCATGCCACCGAGAGGGAGCAGGGTGGTGCCCCCGTCAGGGCAGTTTAAGATCGCTTCCTTCCAGGCCTGTGTGGCCGGGCTTTCCGTTGATGACAAAAAGCGGGTACCGATCTGGACTCCCTGGGCGCCTAAGGCTAAGGAGGCTCGATAGCCGCGGGAATCAGCAATGCCTCCGGCCGCCACGACGGGCACCTCCACATGATCGCAGACCAGGGGAATGAGGACCATGTTGGACGATTCAGGATTCATAGTCCGAAGCCCACCCGACTCGCACCCGGAAACAACCAGACCGTCCGCTCCTCCATCGACAGCCTTCACGGCGAAGGAGAAATCCAAAGCAACGTGCAGACCTTTCATCCCTAACTCATGGATCTTGGGGTAGATCTTTTTTGGGGAACCGGCCGAAGTCGTCACGGTCTTAACCCCGGCCTCTGTTAGAATCTCAAGGATCTGCTCATTGGCAGGGTTCATTGCGATCATCAAGTTGGCCCCAAAGGGTTTGTCTGTCAGTTGGCGGATATCGGCAATCATTTTTTTGATCTCATCCAGGTCTGTCGTGAACCCCAAGGCTAACATGCCGAAACCACCGGCCTCGCACACAGCAGCCACCATATCAGGGCTGTTCAGCTTACCGATGGGTCCCTGAATGATGGGGTATTTGCTTCCTAAGATATTTAATAGCTCGGACATTTAAAACCTCCTTGTTAAAGTGTTTGTAACCGTTATCCACCCGCAGCTTTTTTATCAGCATACCAGCGCTCCATCCACGCCCTCGCATCCTTGGGCGGATCATAGGTATCTTCCTTACGTTCCAGGATAAGGGATTGGGTTGGGCACTTGTACACGCATACGCCGCAACCGATGCATTTGTCAGGGTCCAACACAGCAACCTTTCCCTTCTTGTTGCTCGCCTCCGGGGAATCCTCTAATCTGAGGGCCTCCATGGGGCAGCGTTCCACGCACAAACCGCAGGCCTTGCAGGTTTCAGGCGTTGTGCTCAACCGATAATTGGATATATCATGGCTCTTGTCGTGTTTAAGGACATGATACGCCTCAAAAAAGAGACAGCAGCACGTGCAGCAGTTACATATGGTGTCCGCCCCCTCCTGCCAGTTGGAGATGGCATGGACCAGGCCGGATTCAGCCGCCTGTTTGAGGATTTCCCTCGTCTCTTCATGGGTGATTTCCCGGCCCAGACCATTTTCCACGATGTAATGCCCGAGCCGGCCAAAGTGGAGACAGACCTCTAAAGGATGGTCGCAGACCTTCGAATCGGGATCGAGGAGTTTTCTCTGGCGGCATGGGCAGAAGGAAACCGTGCAGTAGTCCTGGGAATCCACGAACTTAACCACATCTTCGTATGGAAGAATCCTGCGGGGGTCTTCAACCGTCTTGTCTATCGGTATGGTTCGAAGACCCTTGGTATGGGCCTCCCTGAACTGGTCCATAAAGCCATCATAAAAGTATTTGTTGAGCGGTTTGGTCGTCGCTTTTGAGGCTTCATCCGGTTTTTCCGACCAGTACGGTCCACGCATAAAGACGAAAAAGGAATCATTCAGACTGTAGCGGATGGTACCCCTTTTTTCACTCCGCCAGACAACCGCCTTGCGCGCTAAGGCATCCAGTCTGGGGGCCAGCTCCTCAGGGGCCATCCCTTTCGTCTCGGCTAATTCCTCAAGGCTTCGGCCCGAAAAGGGGATGCCGGTCAGAAGCGCCGCCTCTTCAGGGTTGTAGAAGGACTGGATGGTCGGCATCAGGTGTTCGGACTCGGGAAGCCCCCACCAGGCCTTTCTCAGCCAATCGATTAATTCCTGGTAAATCTCTTTGTCTGATCTGTCAGGCATATACCCCTCCATTGAGTTGTATGCAAATTATAACACCATTACCCTCGGATGTCTTTCAAGAGGCGCTTGAGCAGGACCTTCTCTTCGATGCTGAGGTTACTGAGGATTTCCTCGTTGGACTTCTCCCGCTCTGCTAAGAGCAAAGGTTTCAGTTTTTTTGCCTTGCCGGTCAGGTAGATGCGGATAGAGCGCTTATCCACGTCATCAGTCGCCTTGACTATCCACCCCTTTTCAGACATGCGGTCCAGTATGCCGGAGAGGGTGGCGTTATCCAGGGTCATCCGTTTGCCTATTTCAGTGGCCGTCAGGGCCTCTTCGTCCCAGAGGGCTTCCAGAATCAGGTGCTGGACCGGTGTGATTCCATGGGGCAGGAGATGCTGTTTAAAATTGCCGTGGGCCTTCTGGTAGGCCTTCGCCAAGAGAAATATGATGCAGTCTTCGTATTGGGCCATGATCAATCCTTTCGTATACATAATATTATCGACTGCCCATACGAATGTAAAGAAAAAAATCGGCATTCACAGAAATCTAATCCCTGCACCCGTGAACGATTACAGTTTAGATTTGACACACAAGCTCATCTTCCCATATCATCAGATTAGAGACAGAAAAGGAAACTGGATGTTCACATGGCAAGGATCTATTTGGTACGTCACGGCAGGACCGAATTGGGGTGGGATAGGGATTATGATCCGGGTCTCGATGATCTGGGACGCTCTCAGGCAAGCGCTGCGGCAAATAAACTGGCGACCCTCGGGCCCCTCGAGGTTATTTCGAGCCCCCTCAGGCGTGCCCGACAAACTGCAATGCCCCTGGCAGAATTATGGGGCTGTTCAATAAGAACAGAGAAGCATTTCGGGGAGATCCCTTCACCACGCAGCGACCTGAGAGAACGGGGAGGATGACTTAGAGATATAATGCAAGAGAAATGGTCAGATTTGGACC
>JAOZQV010000172.1 GCA_029932035.1 Deltaproteobacteria bacterium
AGGGGTTTTAACGGCGTGGCCATAAAGGTCAGCAACGCTGGTATAGCCCCTATTTTTTGTGCCGGTATCCGGTCTGTAATCGCGGTATTGGGATTAGCTGCCTGGATGAAGGTGAACAGGATGCGCCTTTTTCCTGGAAACGTGCTGGACGGCCTAATTGTGGGTATACTGTTCGGGACAGAGTTTGCGCTCCTCTTTTCCTCGCTGCTTTACACAACGGTTTCTTCGGCATGGATTCTCCTCTATAGCACGCCCTTTTTTCATACCTTGGGGGCTCACTATTTTCTTAAGGGAGATCAAATCACCATCCATAAGGGAATCGGGCTGATCATGGCGTTTGTAGGGATTGTCCTGCTCCTGAGTAAACATTTGGGTGTCCCGTCACTTATCCAATTGAGCGGCGATATGTGTGCCCTGGGCGCAGCCCTTCTCTGGGCCGTTACCACTATCTATATCAAGAAACGATTGGTGGGAAAGGTTTCACATCATCATACCCTCTTTTACCAGACCGTTTTTTCCATTCCCATCCTTTTCATCCTAAGCACCCTGTTTCAGGAGACCCCCATTCAACATATTGATGCCCTCATCCTCTCTTCGGTATTATTTCAGGGGATCATTATAGCCTTCATAAGCTATCTTGTCTGGTTCTATCTGGTGCACGCCTACCCGGTAAGCCTCCTCTCTGCCTTTACCTTCCTTACACCGGTATTTGCCACCATTTCAGGCGTTATCTTTATCAATGAACCGCTAACCCTTACCCTGGTTTCTTCGCTGATACTTGTGAGTCTCGGGATCTACGTGGTGAACCTGAAATAGTGTAAACGTTAACAGGGTCTCCTTCCCATCTTTGTCCGTTGACATCAGGCGCGCTTTTGCCTACCATGCCCGCAAATCAGACCTGTTATTCAAGATTCAGGAGGCTTCAATCAGCTTTGAAAGGCCCTAAAGTCATAATAATTGCCCAGAACCAGCCATTGGACAGTGATGCCCATTTAAGGCGGAAGTTGGCTGATGCCGAAGAGAGGGCCGAGAGGCAGTCGGCCCGGTTTCCCGACCTGGATCTCCTCGCTATTCAAAAAGGGGTGCACCGGAATATCCGGGATTCCCAGCTTTTCTTAGATGGCCGATATATGGACCTGCTCGACCTTATGAATTTTATAAGGGGGGGGCGTCACATTCCGGAAATTACACCGGAGAATGTGACTGAGCACTATTCTTTGGCCAATACGGTTACCCTGAATGGCATATATTTGTATCAATACCTCATCGAGCATGGATATGATCCGATCGTTGTCCAGAATTATGCCACCGGCAACCTGCCCGATCTTCTCGGGGAAAACCCCCTGGCAGTTTGCATTTCCTCTAATTTCATCTTTATGAATGACATCAAGGAGATGGCCGAGCAGATCAAGCAGATTGCTACCGATGTTCCTGTAATAGCCGGGGGCATGCTAATTAAGAAGGTCTTGAATGCGGGGGAAAGGTTCTCAAAGAGGACCTTTGAATTCCTGTCAGGCTTTCACGGTAAAGTGGATGCCTTTGTGGTGGAGGCCAAGGGAGAGCAGACCTTGATGAAGCTGCTCGAGGCCATTAAGCGGGGGCGGGATCTGAGTTCAGTCCCTAACCTTGCCTATTTTGACGGACAAGGACACATGGTCTTTACCTCGCGGCAAGAGGAAGAAATCCAGATGGACCAGATGGCTATTTCATGGGACGAAATTCCACGAGAATACCTGCGCAGCACACTCCCTGTGAACAGCAGCCGGGGCTGTTTTTACAGATGTCGATTCTGTACCTATCACTGGTTGTTTCCGGAGGTCCACTACAAATCTATTGACGTGATTAAAGGGGAGTTAAAAAAAATTGAGACCTTAGGCTTTGTAAAACACGTACGATTTACCGACGATAATTTCACGGCCAATAAGACCAGAATCAAGGCAGTACTGGAAATGATGATAAAGGAGAAATTTGGTTTTACCTGGTCATCATTTGCCCGGGCCAGCGCCTTGAGCCCTGACCTGGTGGAACTTATGAAGAGATCAGGGTGTGAATTTGTAGATCTCGGGCTCGAGTCCGGGAGCCAGACTATCTTAGATAATATGGACAAGAGGCTAAAAAAGGAACAATCCTTTGAAGCGATCAGGATGCTTAACGATTACGGCATTATAAGCAGGGGTAGTTTTATCATCGGATACCCTGGAGAGACCTCTGACACGTTTTCGGAAACCATTGATTTTATTAATGAGAGCGGGTTGCCCTATTATCATCCATACCTCTTTTATTATACCGGCAATACCTTAGTGCACCAGGAGAGAGAGGCCTTGGGTCTGAAGGGACTCGGCCTGGCATGGCGTCACGATACCATGGACTCGGTGGAGGCATCCCGGCTCATGTCTCATATGCTGGAAAGGATCGACAGTAGCCTCACCGATGGCCAGGCCTATGTTGAGGAGATCTATAAACTGCTCAGGGGAGAAGGGTACTCCCCCAAGGAGATAAAGGAACTTTTTAGGTTGAAGAGGGGATTACAGTTGAGTATAAAGAACTCCCGGGCGAATGAACCATCTTCTCGAGAAATCGAAGGTATTCTTTCGGATCTGCAAGTCGTGGTCAAATAATTGGTAGGTCAGGGACTGGGTATTGGATATTTGTTGCCGGATAACCCGCTGGCAGGCAGATTCCCAGCAAGATGCTCACTTTAGCTCACCCCCAGTTAAATAGTGTCTGAACGAAATGACTTCCCTATTTCATAATCTTAATCATAATCGTAATCTTACTCAAAACGATTATGATTAAGAGTACGATTAAGAGTATGAATCCAAAAATAAACAAGCTTCGCATTTTACGGGGTAAACTTTAGCTAACTTCCCCGGTACAAACGGGATAAATAGGCACTTTCCTATGATAATCGGGATTCTCAGTGTAAGAGACAGGGGATACCACCCCAATCAGAGGTTGATCGAGGCTGCGTCCCAATCAGGACACGGGGTCAGGCTCATACACACAAGAGACTGCCTCTCTGAGATCGATCATAGCCGGCCGGCGCTCAAAATTGAGGGGGGTGACAGACCGGACGTTCTTTTGCCCAGGATAGGGGCTACAATCAATGACTATGCCTTAGGGGTTGTCCGTCATTTTGAGCTTGCAGACGTCCCTGTGGTGAATGGCTTTCACGCGATTCTTTTGGCAAGAAATAAATTCTTGACCCTCCAGACCTTGGTGTGTAATGGCGTAAATGTGCCTGACACCTATCTTGTGGTCAATTTCCGGGGTTTCGAGGAGGCTGTGAAAGGGCTTGGAGGCTACCCAGTGGTGGCAAAGATGCCGAACAGCAGGCAGGGAAGCGGAGTGGCCTTAGTGGAATCAAAGATTACTGCGGAATTTGTCATGCATAATCTGCAGGATAACTCGAGGGGTCTTCTAATTCAGGAGTATATCGCCCCCCGTGGCCGAAGGGAGATTCGTGCCTTTGTCATAGGCGACAGGGTAACCGGGGCCATGGAGCTAATGCCAAACCCTGATGATTTCAGGTCAAATATCCACCTTGCGGGGCAGGGAAAGGGGGTGACCTTGGACCCGAAACTGTCTGAGTTGGCAGTCCGTTCGGCTAAAGTCTTAGGGCTTGAGATCGCCGGAACAGATATCATTGTGGGTGAAGATGGCGCCCCAAGGATTATTGAAGTGAATTATTCTCCAGGTTTCAGGGGTCTCGAAAAGGTCACAGGCCTTAACATTGCCGCCGGAATTATTGGATATGTGGAAGATAAACTCAGAGGGAAATTATGCACATAGCCTTTTTAATGGACAGGCTGGAGTCAATTCAACCTGAGAATGAGACCACCAGTTGCCTGATGTATGAGTGCAACCAGAGGGGGCATAACGTTTATTTTCTCGAACCCCACGATATTTATATCCGCAAGAACGAGGTTGTGGCCAGGATGCGCAATATCTCGGTGCAGCCCGATCTCTCCATGAAAAAATACTGGCGCTCCCTTATCAATTGTCTCAAAAAGGACGAGCTTGTATTCGAAACGATTGCCGACCTTGACGCCTTATTTTTGAGAAAGAATCCCCCCTTGGTCTACCAGACTATGGAGTTCTTATCGTCAGTGAGCGACAAGGTCTTTATGATCAACAGCGCATCCGGTCAGATCTTAGCCAACAGTAAACTCTATATCCTCAACTTCCCGGAAATCATTCCGGAGACGCACGTGTCGAGAGATCCTGTGCGACTCAGAAAGATCATTAATGATTTCGGGGGCGCTATGGTGGTAAAGCCGCTTCAGAGATATGGTGGAGAAGGAGTGATCAAGGTGAGTATAAAGGACCAGGAGAACCTGAATTCCTTGATCAACTACTATGTCAGGGCATACCGTTCCTACCCGGAAAGGGAGCCTATCATGGTGCAGGAATATCTGGATGTGGTGAAGGGAGGAGGCGATGTGCGGATACTCCTGTTGAATGGCGAGGTCTTAGGCGCCATGAGGAGAAAGCCTCTAAAGGGGGAATTTCGGACCAATATCCACGCGGGGGCAAGGGCATACAAGCATGATTTGACCGATAAGGAGCTGCAAATCTGTCATGCGATCAAGGATGACCTGAAAAAAAACGGGCTGTTCTTTGTAGGTGTTGACGTGATAGGCGATAAGATGGTAGAAATCAATTGTGTCAGCCCGGGAGGCATTCCTCGAATAAACCGGTTAGACGGGGTAAAGCTTGAAACCAAAATAATCGATTTTATTGAACAGAAGATCGCCTTAATGTAATCCGGGACAGGTCAGTAAGCGCCGGGGTATAGCACCCGTGAAATCAATTATTTGAAATTCTATAGACTTTTCAGGAGTCTTGTTCGGCTCCTTCTGGATATACGGAAACAAAACAACCCTAACATAAAGAAAGGAAAAGCTATGCCCGGTATAAATGCAAAACAAAGAAGGTCTTCCTGTCGTTGGGTTCTGATTCTTGCGTGTGCCGCCATGTTGCTGACCGGCAGTCCTCTTGCCTCAACCGCCTCTGCCGCGAATATACTCAAGATGGGTCTTTTGCAGGAGCCAAAGACCCTCAATGTCTGGCGCGCAAGCGACAGATGGTCCCGGAAGGTAGTGGGTCTGATGTATCAACCCCTTTATGTGCGGGATCCCGAGACCCTGAAACTTATTCCCTGGTTAGCGGCAGAGCCGCCCCAGTTTGATGAAAAGACCCTTTGCTATACGGTCAAGATCAGGCCTGCCAAGTGGTCTGACGGCGCTGAATTGACCTCAGAGGATGTGGCATTTACAGCCCGTTTCATAAACGAGTTTAAGGTCCCGAGATACCGTTCCAAATGGAATTTTGTCAAAAAGATCGAGACCCCTGATAAACACACTGTAAAATTTTATCTCAAAGAGCCGAAAGCGATTTTTGTGAGCAGGTCGCTTACCACGCCTATTGTGCAGAAAAAGGAGTGGACCAAACTTGCCGAAGAGGCAAGAAAGACTAAAAAGCCTCTTAAAAGACTCTTGAATGAGAAGATAAAGAGACCGGTAAGCAGTGGTCCCTTTGTGCTAAAGGAGTGGAGGCAGGGGACTTTTCTATACCTGGAAAAGAACAAGTATTTTTTTGGAACCGGGAAGAAGGTACAGGGCCGGCTCCTCGGGCCCTATATAGACGGGGTTATTTTTAAGATCTTCGGGACCTCTGATGCATCGATTCTTTCCTTAAAAAAAGGGAGCATTGATATGTTCTGGTGGGGCATCCAACCGGGGTATATTGAGGATCTCCGTGCAAATCCCGATATCGAGTTATTTCAAAACGAGAAGAGCGCCATCTACTATATGGGCTTTAATGTGAGAAAAGCGCCATTTAATGATGTGAACCTGAGACGGGCTATTGCTACCTTAGTTGACGAAGATTTTATCATCAAACGGATTTTGCAGGGATACGGGATAAGGATGTATTCCATCGTTCCTCCGGGAAATGCATTCTGGTACTGCCCGGACGTCCCCCGATACGGAGAAGGGCTTGACAGGGAAGCCCGTATCAAGAAGGCCTTCGGGATTCTCCGTGATGCAGGTTACACCTGGGAGGTTCCGCCTGTTGATGGCTCAGGAAAGGTGGTCAACGGGGAGGGGATCATCCTTCCTGACGGGAAGCCCATGGAGAAATTCACCATATTGACACCCCCGGCGGATTATGATCCGCACCGTGCCATGTGTGGTATGATGATGCAGGAGTGGCTCAGGATGTTGGGTATTCCCGCCTTTTCCAAGCCGATGGCCTTTGGGGCCCTGCTTCAGCAGGTCAAGGTGCGACATGACTTTGATAGCTTTATCCTGGGTTATGGGAGCCTCTCTCTTGACCCCGATTATTTGAGGAATTTTTTCATCTCAACCAATGACAAAAAGCGGGGGTGGAACATGAGCGGGTATAATAACCCTCACTTTGATAAGATCGCCAATGAATCTGCAAGCGCCATGAACCGTGACAAGCGAAGAAGTCTGATATGGGAGATGCAGAAGATAATCATCGGGGATGTGCCCTATATCCCGCTTTACGATCCAAAACTGATTGAGGCAGTCCGCAAAGGACGGTTTACAGGCTGGGTTCAGATGTTAGGGGGAGTCGGAAATATTTGGTCCTTTTGCCAGTTGAAACCGATGTAATTGCGCAAAACGCGAAGAGCATAGCGCATAGCGGGAAGCCTCACGCCATACGCTATGCGCCATGCACTATGCGCCATGCACTCTGCGAGATACTATGGAACTGAGAAGATACATCGTCCGGAGGATGATTCAGGTCATAATAATCTTTTTTGTGATCCTTACGGTGCTCTTTTTGCTTTTCCGCTGGGCCCCGGGGGATCCTGTGTCCATGATGGTCGACCCGGATATGACTCAGGAGGATGCGGAAATCCTGATCGTCCAATTAGGCCTTGATCAACCGATAGGGGTTCAGTATTTCATTTATCTAAAGAATTTCTTCACGGGTCATTTCGGGTTTTCCTTTCATTATGGGGAACCGGTTGTGGATATCATATGGAACCGCCTCCCTAACACCATCCTGCTCTTCACCACATCTATTATCCTTTCGGCGTTCGTGGGCGTATTCTTAGGCAAAATAGCCTCATGGCACAAGGGTAAGAAAACAGACTCGCTGATGACTATCGGGGCCTTGGTCACCCACACCCTTTTTCTACCCTGGCTCGCCTTGATTCTGATCTGGGTATTTGGCTACAAGTTTGGATGGTTTCCCATTAACGGCATGATTTCGGAAGAGGTGTGGCTTGACCCGGAAGCCGGTTTTATAGCCAAGGCCATAGATGTTATGTATCATATGGTCCTCCCCTTATTCACCCTCTTTCTGATACATTTCGGGGCCTACCTCTTGATCATGCGGAGTAGTATGTTAGAGACCCTGAAAGAGGATTATATCTTAACTGCAAGGGCCAAGGGCCTTGAAGAAAAAATGATCCGCGACCATCATGCGGCCCCAAACGCAGCCCTTCCCGTGGTCACAAGCGTGGGGCTCAGCCTGGCATTTTCCATTAACGGGGGAGCCCTGACGGAAACGGTTTTCACCTGGCCCGGTATAGGGAGGGAATTAGTCTCTTCAGTCAGTCAGAATGATTATCCATTGGCACTGGCCTGTTTCTTGATGATTGCCGGGGTTGTTCTGGTTTCCAACCTCGTGGTCGATGTGCTCTATGCATATCTGGATCCGAGGATTAGATATTAGGGAGAGTGATTCAAGCAATCGTATGGCAGCAAAAGAAAAATATCCCATGCTGAACTCCTTTTTGGAGGGGTGGTCCATATTTAAGCAGAATCTTTTGGGCAAGATAGGCCTCGTCCTTCTGATTATTTTTGCCTTGATGGCCGTGTGCAGTTACATCCCTCCAT
>JAOZQV010000173.1 GCA_029932035.1 Deltaproteobacteria bacterium
GAGGCGATCGCGGTTCTCAAAACCTGGGGCGTGAATGAGGTCTATAGGGGTCAGTTCGAACCATTCAATCCAGATCTTGTGCTTGATCCCGGACAAAGGATCAAAGTTGGCCCGAATCTCAGCATCCAGGCTATTCCCACGCCGGGCCACACCTGGGATTCTTTGAGTTATTGGGTGCCGGAGAGAAAGATATTAGTCGCTGCGGAGGCCGCGGGTTGTGACGGTGTCTGTGAGTTTCTTGTTGACTACGATGCCTACCGGAATTCTTTGGAGGCCATATCCCGATTGGATGTGGAAATCCTATGCCCCGGGCATAAGCTTGTTCTTACAGGGTCGGATGCCGGAGAATATATCCGCCAGTCCTTAGACCATGCGACTGAATACGTGGATATGGTGGAAAGGTTTTTGCGAGAAGAAAAAGGAGACATTGACCGCACGATCACCCGTGTCAAGACCGCAGAATGGGACCTGAGGCCGTTGCCCAAACAGCCGGAGCGGGCCTACCTTATGAGCACTAAGGCCCGCGTCAAAACCCTCCTTGAGCGCATGAAAAAAAAGGAATAAGGACGCAAGGGTCTGGAGAGCACCAGGGAGATTTTTCGCAAGGTTTTCTGGGTGACCATGGACTATTATGATAAAAACCCAGGTGTTGCCATTTCGGCATTCATCACGGTGCCCATGCGAAGTTGGATGAGGGAAGCGTCATACAGGAGGGAAGATGCGTCCTGAATAAATTATTTGTAATAACATCTACCGTTACTTTTGCATGAATGTTGAGATGCGTGAAATTGGTAGGCCTGACACCCATGCTTTAGATTTGAACTTGATCGATGAAATCGCTGATACGTTCAATCAGGTATACGGGTATGGAGAGGAGCCGGTATGACGCAGGTGTACCCACTGTGGTTTTTACGTTGATGTCTTCCACCGATGGCGGATTGATATCACAGCGTACGGCCAAATCGTGGCCCTTTTCCGCCATGAAGTGGTGAAGGGATTTCATGCTCCCTGCTTTGCCGGATTTGACTTCAACCGGCACCACACGGCTTCCATGTTGAATGACATAATCAATCTCCCCCGATCTGCCGCCGGTTCGCTGCCAGTAAAACAGTTTCGGATCTGTCAGCGTAGACTGAGCCGCCCGTAGCTGCTGACCGACGAACTGTTCGGCCAGCCCGCCCTTATTGGACAGAATGCGGTTTTTCACTTCAGAGGCTCTTGCTGATGACAGGCCTAACTGTGCGGAAACCAAACCGATATCGAGCATCAAGGATTTAAAAAACTTTTCATTTGACACGGCTCCCAGTGGTATACCGTTTCCGGATGTGTGCATCACTTTGGTGCAGACCTTTGCCTGAGACAACAATGTCAAGGCCTTTTTGATCTGGGCCGCATTCCTGGAGAGATCAACCCTGCTGTAAACGAATTTGTTCCCCAGTTGCTCAGCTATGGACAGCATGATTTTTGCCAGAAGCACGGCGTCAAACTCCCCGCCGTATTTATGAAAATCATCGCGATAGGTCTCTAAAAGGTCCTGTTGAAGTTTGATGCACGATTTCATATTTCCTGTCCTGACCCATTCTTGGACAACTTCGGGCATCCCGCCGATAAGGCAAAGCTGATGGTACAAGCCCAGGCATTTTTCATGCAGGGAGCCGGGTAGCCCCGCTTCAAGACTCAGGGCGGCCAGTTTTTTGTAGAGGGCATCATGGCCCGATGCCAGGATAAACTCCAGAAATGACATGGGTTCCAGATGGAAATAGGTTATTCGTCCTACGGGCATGCTGTATTGGTATTTATTCAGTGCAAATTCCAACAATGACCCTGCAGCGATAAGCGGCAAATGGGGCATGTCTTCCCTGAACCATCTGAGTTTTGAAAATAGTTCCGGTGCGGCCTGAATTTCGTCTAAAAAGAGTATTGCGGAAGCAGGATCAATGGTTATGTCCAATTCGGCTTCGATGTTCCTCAAAATCTCTTCTGGATCGTTCTCTGAGAAAAGGTCTGCCAGACCGGGAAATCGCTCAAGATTTAGTTCTATCAACTTGAGATGTTGGCGTTTAGCCAGATTCCGAACAAGCCATGTCTTGCCAACCTGCCGAGCCCCCCTGAGTACCAGCGGTTTCCTGTTATGGCTTTCCAGCCACCGATCGAGTTCTTTTGATGCAAATCTAAACATTTACCTACTTTTTCCTCTTGCCCACAGCAGATGATTTCTTCTCAAACCCCTCCTATATCCGCTGAAACAACGTGTAGTTTTTTTTATTTTGTAATAAAACAACAAGTTCAAATTGTCAATGAATAAAATAAAGCATGGGTATCAGGCCTACACAGTTGACAGAGAACTGCAAAAACAGAGTAGCAAAATTATTTCGGATGTTGACTTGTGAAAGGTGTAGGCCAGGGCCTTTTAATGGGTGACACCCATGCTCCTCAACCTGTCCTCAATAGAAAACCTACCACCCGTTCTAAGTGCTTGACACTGCTGCATTCCCTGGCGATGGAACAGAAAGGGAGATACTTCTTCATCTCTGAATCATCAGTGCCCCAGAAGGGCGGAGATTCCGGGTTAAGCCAGATCACTCTCTTTCCTCTTTTGTGCAGCAGGCTCAAGATGCCTGTTTCAGGGTTTCCGTAGTTATTCCTCGCATCTCCTAAGATGAGCACCGTTGTCTTATTTGTGACCTTATCAAGCCAGTTTTCTTTGAAATCCCTGAATGCCTGGCCATAATCGGTTCGCCCGAGATTGAGTCCGAGACCGACCCCTTTCTGTAACCTGACTAAGGCTTCATCAACATCGTATTTGTCAAACAGATGACTGATCTCAACCAAGTTAGAGCAAAAGATAAAGGAGCTGATCTTTGCCACCTCCTCATTGAGGCTGTATAAAAAAAGGAGCATAAACCGTGCAACCGTTTCCACTGAACGGCTCACGTCGCATAGGACAACCATGTCCGGCCTGTCGATTTTTTTTGTCTTCCATTGAGGTTTAAAAATCAGCCCCTGATATGCGATGTTCTCTCTCAGGGTTGCTTTCAGGTCAAGGGAGCCCCTCTTTGCTCTTTTTCTTCTCCTTGAATGATAATCATTGATGGGTTTTACCATTCTTTTGATAATAGCATGCATCCGATGGAAATCCCGTTGCTCTAAGTTGGAGAGCTTCATCTCCTTCAGGTATTTGTCTAAGATTTCTTCTGTTGCGGATGCTGCAAACAGGGAAAATTGTTGCTCAACAAAGTCCTTCACTTTTTCAAAAAGGAGTTCTCTACCTTTTTTCAATGCCCCGGCTCTTTGCTGGGTCGGGGCACTTCCGTTAATTGACAGACTTTCTATATCCCGATTCAGGCCCTCAAGACCCATCCCCTTCAGAATCCGTTGCACATACAGGCTTTTTTGAGTGAAGAAGTAGATTTCGCTGAGCTTTTCCTTTTTGGCAGCCTCTCTCATGGAGATGGAGAGCCTGGTGTTGTCTCCGGAGAGGAGTATCTCGGTAAGAGGGGAGTCCTGGGCTTCGGGATTCGTGGCAGATGGAAAAGAAGACTCTTCTTCGGGATTCGAAAACCCGTCAAAGGAAAAATAGCTGTCAAAACAGGCCTTAAAGAGCTCCTTTTCATGTCTGGATTTGGCCAGAGCCGC
Source organism: Deltaproteobacteria bacterium (assembly GCA_029932035.1). GTDB lineage: Bacteria > Desulfobacterota > DSM-4660 > Desulfatiglandales > Desulfatiglandaceae > Desulfacyla. The sequence continues at coordinate 3,637 of JAOZQV010000173.1, forward strand.
AGACAGGGAGTCCTGTAGGATCATCCTGTCCTCATAGCCCACAAGTGCCGCGGCCCTCATGGCATCCATGCTTTCAGAAGGTGATATACGTATCCCAGAACCCCTGAGCGCAACTATCAGATCGAGCAATACCTGTTCCATGCCCTCCTCAAATCTCTCTTGCTGTCTTCTCAGCCATTTGATAGAGACTCCCCTTTACAATCTCAATATCGGCCTCGAATTTCAAAAAGATATTGAGGGTATCTTTTATCAGGTCCGGGCGCAGGTCTGTGGCATTGAGAATCATCAGGACCTTGGCCCAATCAATGGTTTCACTGACCGAAGGGACTTTTTTTAGATCAAGTTTTCTGACCTGCTGGATAAAAGAGACCAACTGACCCCTGAGCTTTTCCGGAACATCAGGCGCCCGAACCCGGATGATTTCTCGCTCAAGCCTCGGGTCAGGAAATGGGATAAAGAGATGAAGACACCTCCGTTTAAGCGCCTCACTCATTTCTCTGGTATTGTTACTGGTGAGAAAAACGAATGGCTTTGTCCTTGCCTTAATAGTCCCTATCTCCGGAACAGACACCTGAAAATCCGACAAGATCTCTAACAAAAAGGCTTCGAACTCCTGATCTGACTTGTCAACTTCATCCACTAAGAGCACCGCGCCCTCCTCCTGTTGGAGGGCCTCCAATAAGGGTCTTGGGGCAAGAAAATCACGGGAAAAGAATATATCATCGTACTGATGGACCTTAGACACAGAAGCTGCCAGACCCTCTGCGCCTTCGAGGAGGTCATTTAACTTATCTTTCAGGATCTGGGTGTAAAGTAACTGCTTTCCATATTTCCATTCATACAGGGCCTTTGATTCATCGAGTCCCTCGTAGCACTGAAGCCGGATCAAGGGTATATCCAAATAAGCGGCAGCGGCCTTTGCAAGCTCTGTTTTCCCGACTCCGGCAGGCCCTTCCACAAGGATCGGTTTTTCTAAGTGACGGGCAAGATACAGGGTTGTCGCAATCTGCTGGTTGCAGACATATCCTGCATGGTGGAATCCTTTGCGGACATCCTCAATGGACTCAAACTTCCGAGCATGTTCTGATTTCATTTAAATTCTCCGCGCTCATCACCGTGCCTTTAACGAGCAGATACTGGATGCTGGATGGAATAACGATAACCACTCAACGACTCAACCATCCCCTAAATATCAAGAGAGTCTGGCGATTTCAAGGGTTGTTTTCTTACCGGACAGGGAATGAGGGCCGAAGCGCATTACGGCCGGATTGGTAGAACTGTCATTTGACACGGCGCCTGTTTTGTCCTAAATTGCGTTTCACTGGGACAGAATAGAAGGATTTTGATAATATTCCTGCGGCTTAAGTATCTGATGAAATTAGATCTGAATCCCGGCAACAACCTTAGGGAGATGATATGGGACTACTGATTGTTGATGAAAACAAGTGCAAAAAGGACAGGATCTGTGTGGGTGAGTGCCCCATGGCGATCATCAAACTCAAAGACGGCGACGGGTTCCCGGAGCTGGTTCCCGGGGGCGAGCAGATGTGCTTGGTGTGCGGACACTGTGTGGCCGTGTGCCCCCATGGCGCATTGAGCCATAAGCAGGTCCCCATGGAAGAGTGCCCGGTCATTGACAAGAAACTGGCGATAGACGAAGAGCAGGCGGTGCAATTCCTTCGATCCCGCCGCTCCATCCGCTTTTTCAAGGACGAGCCGCCGGATAAGGAGACGCTCCAACGGCTTATTGAAATAGCCCGCTACGCACCCACGGGCGGAAACGGTCAGTTGGTGGAGTGGATGGTCCTGACCGATCGGGCTAAGATCAAGGAGATGGCCGGGATAGCAGTGGATTGGATGCGCAAGGTGTTGGAAAAAGCCCCTCAATCAGCCCCCCCATATATGCCGGTTGTGGTGAGTTCCTGGGATAAGGGGTTTGATGCTGTACTGAGGGAAGCCCCTGCCCTGGTAGTTGCGTCAGCTCCTAAGGAGGCCGATAACGGCATGGTGGATGTAACGCTGGCCCTTTCCTACTTTGAACTAACTGCCCCTACGTTGGGGCTGGGCACCTGCTGGGCAGGCCTGTTAGAGGGTGCCCTCCTTATTTCTTCAACCGCCAGGGCGGCCTTGGGGCTCCCCGAGGGGCACCCGTATCACTATCCCATGATGGTCGGATATCCCAAGGCGAAATATTACCGGCTGCCCGAGCGAAAAGCACCGAAGATTACCTGGAAGTGATCGATGGAGGACAAAACCATTCACACATCAGAAAAAGACAACAAAACAAAAAATCTGCAGGAACGTGCTCTCGACGGTGTAACCGTATTGGAATACTGCTCCATGGTAAGCGGTCCCTACTGCACAAAAACAATGGCCGATCTCGGGGCCGAGGTGATCAAGATCGAGCCGCCGGTGGATGGAGACCCTGCCCGGCGGATGCCCCCTTTTCCGGAGGACAAACCCCATCCGGAGAAGAGCGGTCTCTTTATCTATCTCAACACGAACAAACAGGGAATCACCCTCGATCCTGAAACGCCCGAGGGAAAACAGATCTTTCTGGAATTAGCCAAAAGGGCGGACATTCTCGTGGAAGACCAACGCCCCGGTCATATGGAACAGATGGGGCTCGGATATAAGGACCTGAGGGCCATTAACAAAAGCCTCATCGTCATGTCGATTACGCCCTTTGGTCTTGCCGGACCTTACCGGGATTATAAGGGCCGTGCCCTGAATATATCACATGCCAGCGGTCAGGCCTATCTGCTCCCCCTCCTCTCTCCCAACGCGGACAGACCGCCTGTCAAGGTAGGCGGCCACACCAGCGATTACGATCCCGGTCTGGTGGCTGTGGTTGCCGTATTGGCCGCGCTTTACTGGAAGGGCATCTCCGGTCGGGGACAGCACATTGACATGAGCAAGCAGGAGGCCCTGATCTCCATGCAGCGGGTGGAGAGCGTCACCTATGCCAACGACGAGGTCGTCATGACTCGTACGGGCAACAAGACACGCATGCCGGGAGGGATACTCCCGTGCAAGGACGGGCACATCGTGGTCATCACACCGGAAGATCATCAGTGGAATGCCCTCATAACGCTTATCGGGAATCCGGAGTGGTCCAAAGAGCCCTGGTGCAGGGACCTGGGCGCCCGCGCCCAGCATGCCGATGCCATCAACAAATTATTGACTGAATGGACTACACAACACACCAAAGAGGAAATATTCCGCAAAGGACAGGCCCTGAGCTGCCCTGTCTCGCCTGCCAGATCGGCCGAGGACCTCATGAATTCGGAACAATTGAAAGTCAGGGATTTTTTCGCGGAAGTAACCCATCCGTTTTTAGGTCCTTTAAAGATGCCCACCTCCGCATCCCGATTTGCCGAAAGCCCCTGGCAATTTGAACGTCCGGCCCCGCTCCTCGGCGAATCCAATAAAGAGATCTATTGTGGACGATTAGGGTATAAAGAAGAGGAACTGAAAATGCTTAAGATAAAAGGAGTCATTTAAAATGAAGTCTGGACCCTTAAAGGGCGTGAGACTTACTGAATTTACATCGGCCTGGGCAGGCCCCTATGCCACCTGCCTCCTCGGCTTTCTCGGTGCCGAAATCATCAAGGTAGAGAGCAGGATGCGGTTGGATCATTCCCGCAATCTATCCTTCAGCACGGGCAAACGGTTCTCCGGGCCTGATGAATCCGAGGTCTTCAACAACCTCAACCTCAACAAGAGAAGTATTACCCTTAACCTGAAGGAGCCCCGGGCCATAGACCTTGCAAAAAAGGTGGCTGGGGTGAGCGATGTGGTCATGGAGAACATGCGGCCCGGTGTGATGCCCAGGCTCGGGCTGGGATATGAGGCCCTGCGGGAGATAAAGCCCGGCCTGATCTACCTATCCTCTTCGGCCTGCGGACAGGAGGGGCCGGAACGGCAATATGTGGGGTATGCCCCTACCTTTGCGGCCTTGGGCGGGGTTTCTTACATCACCGGTTACGAGGACTGGCCCCCCAGCAATTTCATGGGCGCTATTGACCTGCGGAGCGCGACCACTGCCGCCGCGTCCATTCTGGCCGCCTTAGTGCAGAAACAGCGTACCGGCAAGGGACAATACATTGACATGGCTTCCCAGGAAAGCATTGCCGTGCTAATCGGGGACGTAATTCTGGACTATGTCATGAACCAGAAAGTTCAGACCCGTAAGGGCAACAAAGGGTACCGAATTGCCCCCCACAACTGCTATC
>JAOZQV010000174.1 GCA_029932035.1 Deltaproteobacteria bacterium
TCAGGAGACGACCTGTCCCGATCCCCGGGAGCGAGTATGATATTGAGATCGACCAGTTGATCCCGGCCATAGGACAGAGACCCGACCTTTCGGCCTTAGAAGATGTGGCTGATCTGGATTTCTCTAAATGGGGCACCACTGAAGTAGATCCCGTCACCTATGAGACCGGCCGCCAAGGGATATTTGCAGGGGGTGATCTCCAGACCGGCCCCTGGGTGGCCATAGGCGCAATTGCAGCAGGTCAAGAGGCAGCCGAATCCATTATAAGGTATTTGGACGGCCGTGATATAGCTGAAGGACGAACACCAATTACCAATGAAAACCCGATCTACCGCCCGATTCCCGAAGGTGAAACCAAGAGATCGAGGGCCAGGATGCCGGAACTTCCCGCAACAGCAAGGGAGGGCAACTTCAATGAAGTTGAATTAGGCTATGAAGAGGAGGCAGGCAAAGGTGAAGCAGATCGGTGTCTGAACTGCGGGTATTGCTGCGAATGCTATCAGTGTGTGGAGGCATGCGGCGCTGATGCTGTCACCTTGGAGACCCATGCCCAGCAACCGGAAACCATTGAACTGGAAGCAGGGTCTGTTATTCTCGCCCCCGGTTTTGAGCCCTTTGACCCCTCAAAGTTCGAGACCTACAACTACACTAAACTCCCAAACGTCATTACTTCTATGGAATTTGAGAGGATACTCTCTGCGTCAGGCCCGACCATGGGGCATCTTACAAGGATTTCCGACAACAAAGAGCCCAAAAAAATTGCATGGCTTCAATGTGTTGGATCCAGGGATATCAACCGGTGTGATAACGGATTTTGCTCCTCTGCCTGCTGCATGTATGCCATAAAAGAAGCCGTAATAGCAAAGGAGCATGCAGAAAGCGATCTGGACTGTTCCATCTTTTTTATGGACATGAGGACCCACGGAAAGGACTTTGAGCGCTATTATAACGATGCTAAGGAGAAACATGGCGTTCGCTTTATCCGTTCAAGAGTTCACACCATAGATCCCATTGAGGGCAGTGATGATGTAATAATGAAATATGCAAACGAGGAGGGAGATGCCGTAGAAGAGGGCTTCGACATGGTGGTTCTCTCAGTGGGGCTTCAAACCTCAAAAGAGGTGGTCGCCCTTGCCAATAAATTAGACATCAATCTTACCGAGGGAGGCTTCTGTCAGACTCCCTCGTTCCATCCCGTGGCTACATCTAAGAAAGGAATCTACGTGTGCGGTGCCTTTGCCGGCCCAAAAGATATCCCGCAGTCTGTTATAGAAGCCGGCTCGGCCGCCGCAGAGGCGGGAGCACTCTTAAGTGGGGAGAGGAATACTCTGACCAAGATTAGAGACATTCCTAAAGAGCTGAACATCCTTGGCGAACCACCGCGTATCGGGGTATTCGTATGTCACTGCGGTATCAACATCAGCGGTGTGGTAGACGTTACAGCCGTGAGGGACTATGCCGCCTCCCTCCCCTATGTGGAATATGTGGGTGACAACCTCTACTCCTGCTCTCAGGACACCCAGGACAAGATAACCGACGTAATCAGCGAAAACAACCTCAACCGGATTGTGGTGGCTGCCTGTACGCCAAAGACCCATGAACCGCTGTTCCAGGAGACCCTGATAAACGCGGGATTAAACAAGTACCTGTTCGAAATGACCAATATCCGGAACCAGGACTCCTGGGTCCACAAGGATAATCCAGAGATGGCCACTGAAAAGGCAAGAGACCTTGTACGAATGGCAGTGGCCAAGGTCGCACTGATGGAACCGCTCGAAGAGGCTGAGGTAGCCGTTAACCAGAAGGCCCTTGTCATCGGAGGCGGGATATCTGGAATGGCGGCCGCGGACTCCCTCGCATCGCAGGGGTATGAGGTCTGTCTTGTGGAGCGATCCGCATCATTGGGTGGTCAGGCATTAAGTCTTTTCAAAACCTGGAAGGGCGAAAACATCCAGAAGAACCTATCAGTACTGAGAAACACAGTTGAGTCAAACGCGAACATTGATGTGCGCCTAAATACGCAATTGAGCACCGTCGAGGGTTTTGTAGGCAACTTTAAAACTACCCTGAGTTCTAATGGCAAGGATGAGGTAGTTGAGCACGGAATCGCGCTGATAGCGACTGGAGCCCATGAATTCAAACCGGATGAATACCTCTATGGCAAGGACCCCAGGGTATTGACCCATCTGGAGCTCGATCAGAAATTGATCAATAATGACCCCTCTTTGAAAGATGCCAGGACCGCTGTATTTGTCCAGTGTGTGGGGTCCCGCGAACCGGAACGTCCTTACTGCTCAAGGGTGTGCTGCACCCACTCCATAGAAAACGCCCTTCACCTGAAGGAACTCAACCCTGCAATGAATGTCTTCATACTCTATCGGGACATCCGGACCTACGGAGAAAGAGAATACCTGTACAGAGAGGCCCGCAGGGCAGGCATCATCTTCATCCGCTATTCACTGAAACAGAAACCCCGGCTCAAGATCGGCCAGGATCAACTTGAGATAGAAGTCGTAGATCACATCCTTGGGCGCCCAATTTTTTTAACCGCAGATCTTGTTTCTTTGGCTACCGGCATAGTCCCCTACGGGGATGAAAAGCTCTCCCAATTCTTCAAGGTGCCTATGAATGAAGATGGCTTCTTTGTGGAGGCACACGCTAAGTTAGGCCCATCCGAATTTGCCACGGACGGTGTATTCTTGTGCGGAATGGCCCACTATCCAAAACCCATCGATGAATCGGTTGCCCAGGCCCAGGCCGCTGCCTCCCGGGCCGTCACATTATTGGCCAGAATGAATATCCAGGTCAGCGGTACAATAGCGCAGGCCAATCCTGTTTTCTGCAGCAGTTGCGGGGTTTGTATAGAAGTGTGCCCCTACGGTGCTCCGTCATTTATCGAGGAAGGTCCTTTTGCGGGGAAGGCAGAGGTGAATCCAATTCTGTGCAAGGGATGCGGACTCTGCGTCGCATCCTGTCGGTCCGGAGCCCTGAATCTTAAAGGATTCCGGGAGGACCAGATTATGGCAATGATTAATGAGATATAACCAATAACAAACCGGGAGATTAGTAATGAATGACTGGGAATCAAGAATCACGACGTTTCTTTGCAACTGGTGCAGCTACGGCGCTGCCGACCTGGCAGGCGTAAGCCGTTTTCAATATCCGCCGAACTTCAGGATCATCCGGGTTCCCTGCTCTGCCCGGGTAAGCCCCAAGTTTGTGCTTGCCGCCTTCCGTCACGGGGCTGATGGTGTCTGGGTATCGGGGTGACACCCGGGTGACTGCCATTACCTGGAAGGTAATTATTATGCAAGAAGAAAATTTGCGCTTTTAAAGGGTCTCTTAGAACATATCGGCATCGAACCGGGAAGACTCCATTTTTCCTGGATATCTTCGGCAGAGGCAACCAAGTTTGTTGACGTAGCCAACACCGTGGCAAAAGAGGTAGAAGCCCTGGGCCCGGCCAACTATTTTATAAAAAAGAGAGCTGAGGTGGCATAATGCTCAAGTACGCTGAAAAGATCAAGGAGACAGCACTAAAACTGTTCAATGAAAATAGGGTTGATACGTTTATCGGATATAAAAAGGGGTCCGTACCCATGATGAATGAACCGGTCCTCGTCACTGATCCGGACAAAGTGGATCAACTTTACTGGGATAGCTTTTGTGGCTTGAACCTGTGTAATTATCTGACCAAACGGACCGACAAAATCGGCATTGTGGCCAACGGCTGTAATTCCAGAAATATCGTCACCCATATTATTGAGAACCAGATCAAGCGGGAACAGATCTATATCGTGGGGATTCCCTGTGAGGGTATGATAGATCACCGGGCAGTGATGCGTGCGGTCAAGTATAAAGAGATATTGAATGTTCAAGAGAACGGGGACAAGTTCTTAGTAAAGGGCGCCGATTTTGAGGAGACCTTTGAGAAAGAAAAGTTCCTGCAAGGCAATTGTGCCACCTGCACTCATCGCAATCCCGTAATTTATGATGAGATATTGGGCGATCCAGTGGAAGAGCAGACCGGAGTGGATCCTTTTAAGGATGTGAAAAAAATAGAAGAGATGGATCCAGCGAAAAAGCAGGCCTTTTTCACACGGCTGATATCCCGCTGCATCCGCTGTTATGCCTGTAGAAACTCGTGCCCCTTATGTTACTGCCCCACATGTTTTGTGGATGAATCAACACCCCAGTGGGTAGGAAAGAGTAGTGATCCTACGGATACCATGACCTTTCACTTTCTGAGGGCTTATCATTGTGCTGGCCGGTGCACGGACTGTGGCGCCTGTGAACGGGTTTGTCCCATGGGTATCTCCATGCGTCAGTTTACCAAAAAGCTCAACAAGGACTGCCAAGACCTTTTCTCATGGGAAGCAGGCCTGACATTGGATCAACGACCGCCGTTGGATGTTTACAAGCCCGATGACTATAACGATTTTATAAAATAAGTTAGGACGCGGGTAAACGCAGATTATCAAGATCTTAATAATAAGGTAGCTACCATGACAGACAAGATATTCTCCAAGGAAGAGTGGTTGGGGGGGCTCGAAGCCCTGAGAAAGACCTACGGGGTATTTGTTCCAGTCAAAGATGGGGATTTTCACACCTTTATGCCCTTTGATAAGGGTAACATTCCAGACTTCGATTACCAGAACAGCAGGCTTTCTCCCAAATCAGTGGTCTATCCCCAATCGGAACGATTATTCGAATACACCTTAGATAAAGCTGATTCTGAAGCAGATATCGTGAAAGAATCACCCAAGGATTATTCACCGAGAGCAGTTGTGGGGATACGGCCCTGTGACGTTCAGGCATTTCAGATCGTGAAGCGCAACTTCGACAATCCCGAGTATCGTGACCCATGGTGGGTACAGCATTTTGAATCGACCACCTTAGTGGGCTTAGGCTGCAATGAGCCATGCTCCACATGCTTCTGCACAGAGGTGGGAGGGGGGCCTTTCAATCAAGAAGGACTTGATGTCCTCATCTTTGATATGGGGGAGACTTATCTGCTTAGGGGGTTGACAGACAAGGGTGAGGCGCTTTTGGGTAAAATCACCGGGGGGAGTCCTGCTGATGATCAGGCATTGAAAAATGCTGAGGATCTTGCTGCATCCGCATCCAAGAAAATAACCTCATCCATCCCCACTGACAAGTTGAAGGAAAAGGTGACAAACGATCTGTTCAATGCCCCCTTTTGGGAAGAGATAGCCTTCGCCTGTCTCAATTGCGGCACATGCACCTTTCTCTGTCCCACCTGCTGGTGTTTTGATATACAGGATGAGGTCTTAGGGAAGGAAGGGGACAGAATCAGAAACTGGGACTCCTGCATGTTCCCGCTCTTTACCCTTCACGGCTCAGGTCATAACCCGAGAGACAACAAGTTCCAGCGTGTGCGCCAGCGCTTCATGCACAAGCTGAAGTACTATGTGGACAAGTATGATAATGGCGTCCAATGCTCCGGTTGCGGACGCTGTGTTAGATACTGCCCGGTCAATATCGACATACGGGAAGTTTGTAATTTGATGAATAATTACTAAAAACGCATAGAGCATAGGGCAAAGCGCTTAGCGGTCAAACAACAGATACTCTATTACTCTATGCGCTATGCGCCATGCGCAAGACAGGAGGATGTTCCATTGGAAAATCCGTATTTACCCTATCCCGTTCGAATAGATAAGATTATCACCGAAACCGAGGACAGGAACCTAAAGACCTTCAGATTCGTCTTCCTGAATCCGGAGGATGAGGAAAAATTCGCCTATACGCCCGGGCAGTTTGCGGAACTCTCCATAGCCGGAAAGGGAGAAATCCCCATCGGCATCGCATCTTCGCCCACAGAGAAGGGATTCGTCACTTTCACCGTCAATAAAACGGGGCTTGTCACCACTTATCTTCATAATATGAATGAAGGGGACGTGATGGGGATTCGCGGGCCTCTCGGTAACTGGTATCCGTGGGATGAGATGGAAGGGAAGAACGTGATCATCGTAGGGGGTGGATTTGCCTTTACCACATTGAGATCCAGTATCATTTCTATGATAGATCCTGCCAACCGCTCTAAATTCAAGGATATCACAGTGGTGTACGGCGCCAGAACTCCGGGCATGCTCCTCTACAAGGATGAATTGGCCGAGTGGGAGCAGCGGGATGACATCAACATGCATATCACGGTGGACGGTACGGATGATCCCGACTGGAAATACAACACCGGTTTTGTGCCCACCATAACGGAAGAAAAGATAACCAGTGCGGATAACGCAATCGCCATCGTGTGCGGCCCGCCCATCATGATCAAATTCACCCAGCCGGTACTGGAAAAACTCGGATTCCCGCCGGAAAGGATTATCCTCTCCCTCGAAATGCGAATGAAGTGCGGCATCGGCATCTGTGGCCGCTGCAATATCGGAGATCAGTACGTGTGTAAAGACGGCCCTGTCTTCTCATTAGCGCAGCTCAAGGAGATGCCGTCGGAATATTAGAATTATTGAAAATGGCCCAGCCCGCCCCGCAGCCCTTGAACACCGAAAGGGCCCACGATTCCGCAAAACCCTGCTACCCTGAAGAGATGGAGAGCGGGGTTTTTTGTTCTTCCGGTACCCGGGGCAATAGCACTTTTTTAGATAAGTGCTGAAGTTCTCACACTTCCTTTAGGGCTCACTATGATCTGAGGAGGACCATAGAAATGAAACATTTAAATCTATGTAGCTTTTTCATGGCGTTGTTGCTTATGATGGTCGGCATTTTCATGCTCGAAGGCTGCGATAGCGGTGAAAAAGTAGTAGATAAAGTCACTGGAAACCAAGACGTCAAGCAGTACCATAAACTGAAAAAAGACATTGGTAAGATAACAGACCAGCAGGCGAAAAGGCACAATGAAATTCTGGATGAAAGTAACAAGGAGAGCGAAAAACAGCGATGATGGTGATGGATTTTGGGTGCTACAAGGCAAGAAATCTATGACTATAATGAAATTTTAAGTTGCCCCATACACAATAATTGATTCGGTAGCCTTGCATGGATTTGGCCTGTGTGGTGTGCGAGGTTTACGTAGTCCTTTCCTGGGGGAGCTGCCAGATACCAAAGAAATACTGACCATTGTTTCCATTCTCAGGCCCAAAATCGCCCAGTGTAAAGAGATTCCTGAAAAGCCTATTTTCCTTGACATAATGGGTCTTGTCATTATTTTTAAAAGATGTAGATATTCCCACCATTCATTCAACCTCTACTCAGGAGGTTACCCAATGAAAAAACACCTCAAAATGTATATGCCCTGCTCCTAATAGGCATAGTTTGCCTGTTGGGAGCTTAAAACCTCTTCTATAGAAAGCCAAATCCATCGTGAGATGAGGGCGGAAAGCCACGGGTCTTAATATTCGCCTGTTGAGCCTCTTTTAAAGTATCTTACTTCTCAAAGATAGCCGGGTTGCCGAATGTGACATCGTAAAGGTCACGTTAAGGCAGTTCGGCTTTTTTCTTTAGGATTTGTTTTGATTATATGACAAACAACAGCCATCAAAAAAGACGATTCGCAGCTCTTCTCTCAATTATTGCCCTTCTCTTAATAGGCCTGGCGATTTTCTGTGTGATTTCTTCGGGGGAAGGCAAGATCAAGATCTATTTCTACAGCTCCGAGACTAACATCAACAATTTCAAATCTCTCAAGATGAAGGTCCTGGCCGAGGGAGAGGAGGCCCTTCTATTGATAGTGGCTTTGCCTCAAGGTTTTGCGGGAAACTGCAAGAAGACAATAGAAATGATCAAGAATATGCCAATGGATTCCGATGGAAAGAGGAGAATCAGGATGTTGGGCCTTGAC
>JAOZQV010000175.1 GCA_029932035.1 Deltaproteobacteria bacterium
CTTCCCTATTTCATAATCTTAATCATAATCGTAATCTTACTCAAAACGATTATGAGTATGAATCCAAAAAACAACTCCTGAAACTTTGAACCCTGAACCTCGAACCATTATCTTAGGAAAACATATGAAAGCAAAAATTAAGTACAATGTTGTTCCCAACCTCCCTCCCCGATTAGAGATGCTTAGGGATCTGGCATATAATCTCTGCTTTAGCTGGAAGGACCAATTATGGGATCTGTTCCAGCGCCTTGACCCGGGCCTGTGGGTGGAATGCGGGCAGAACCCGGTGTTCATGTTGGGCCTTATCAGCCAGGACCGCTTAGACGAGTTGTCTCGCGACCAGGGATTTGTGGCCCAATTAGAGAGATTGGGCCAGGACTTTGACCGATACCTCTCCCAACCCCGTGTTCAGTCAGAGGATTACTGTCCCGAAGTGCCCTTTCAGGTAGCCTATTTCTCTGCCGAGTTTGGCTTGGCCGAGTGTCTCCGCATTTACTCGGGAGGTTTGGGTGTCCTCTCCGGTGATCACCTCAAATCGGCCAGCGATCTGAATGTGCCCCTAATTGGTGTGGGCCTTTTGTACCAGGAGGGCTATTTCAAGCAATACCTCAGCGCCGACGGCTGGCAGATGGAAACCTATCCGGTAAATGACTTCGCCAATATGCCGGTGAAACTGGTACGCGATCAGGAAGGTGTGCCCCTCAGTATCTCGGTGAACTTCAAGAGAAAACCGGTACAGGTCCTGATCTGGCGGGCCAACGTGGGGAGAGTTCCCCTTTACCTTCTTGATACCAATCTCCCTGCCAACCCTCCCGAGTTTCGCGGCACCACAGGCCAGCTTTACGGGGGGAACAGGGAGATGCGGATAAGGCAGGAGATTGTTCTTGGTATCGGCGGGGTGCGCGCCCTCAAGGCATTGGGGATCGAGCTCAGTGTCGCCCACATGAATGAAGGCCACTCGGCCTTTTCAGCATTAGAGCGAATCAACATCCTGAGAAAAGAAAAGGGGATCTCCTTCGATGCTGCCAGGGAGACGGTCTTAGCCAGCACTGTCTTTACCACACACACCCCGGTTCCGGCCGGGAATGATGTGTTTGAACCGGACCTTGTCCGCGCTTATTTCGAGGAATACACCAAGGAATTGGGAATTAACTTTAAGGTGCTTTTGGGTTATGGCCGCCTCGACCCCCGTAACGAAGATGAACCCTTTGGTATGACAACCTTAGCCCTGAGACTCTCCGCCCATACGAATGGTGTGAGCCGTCTCCATGGCCGGGTCTCCAGGGCCATGTGGCAGAAGGTCTGGTCCCACCACCCCGTTGAGGACGTGCCCATAGACCATATAACCAACGGTATCCATGTTCCCACCTGGATATCCAAAGAGATTACCGGGCTATTCGACCGCTATTTGGGTCCGAATTGGGCAGAAGACTCGGAGAGCGAAAAACTCTGGGAACAGGCAAAAAATATCCCCGATACCGAGTTGTGGCGCACGCACGAACGGTGCAGAGAACGCCTGATCGCCTTTACCCGGCGGAGTCTAACTGAACAGCTCGAAAACAGGGGAGCCTCAACTGCCGAAATCCAGTCCGCCCGCGAAGTGCTGACCCCGGAGGCATTGACCATTGGTTTTGCCCGTCGGTTTGCCACTTACAAAAGGGCGACCCTCCTTTTCACAGATCCCGACCGGCTTGATCGGATCATCAACCACCCCGAATTCCCCGTACAGATAATCATCGCGGGAAAGGCCCATCCCCAGGACAACGAGGGAAAGGAACTTATAAAGAAAATCATTCATCTCTGCAATGAAGACCGTTTCCGCCGGCGCATCGTGTTTTTAGAAGGTTATGATCTCTATACGGCCCGGTATTTGGTCTCAGGGACTGATGTCTGGCTTAATACGCCCCGCCGACCTCTGGAGGCCTGCGGGACCAGCGGCATGAAGGCCTTAGCCAACGGGTCTTTGAACCTCAGCACTCTCGATGGCTGGTGGGACGAGGGTTATGACCGGGACCTCGGCTGGGCCCTGGGACACGGCGAGATTTACACGGACCATGGGGCTCAGGATAGCATCGAGAGTCGTGATCTTTACAACCTGTTGGAAAAGGAAGTGGTGCCGCTTTTTTATAACCGGGGAAACGATACCATTCCCCGGGACTGGGTAAAAAAGATGAGGGCCGGTCTCAGTCAGTTGGTTCCGATCTTTAACTCCCACCGCATGGTTCAGGAGTATATGACCCGGTACTACCTCCCCTGTTCAAGACGGTTCAATATGCTGTGCCGCGACGACTTTGCAGGCTCGAAAGAACTTGCAGAATGGCGGCAAAAGCTGATGGTCGGCTGGCATGAGGTGTCCATTGAGGAGGTGATTTCCGGTAACGGTCTTGAAAGGCATGTGGGGCAGGAGCTTGAGGTAACTGCTAAGGTCAGGCTCGGATCTTTGCTGCCCGAAGACGTGATCGTGGAGGCATATTATGGCCGCCTGGACCAGAACGGCGACTTTGCAGACAGGGAAACAGTCACCCTCGATGTGGAGGACTCGGCAGGAGATCTTTATACCTACCGTGGACAGATTCCCTCTCGCAAAACAGGCCGATTTGGCTACACCGTGCGCATCATGCCAAGCCATGAACGGCTTGAAAACCCTTTTGCCATGGGCCTGGTGACATGGGCATAAAGGCGGGTTGCGAGTTGCGAGTTACGGGTTACGGGTTTTCAATCAACAATCGACAATCATCAATCATCAATCCAAATGACAAGGGGTTATGAATTTTGAATCTACCTACCACACTGACGTTTGAAGAGATAAACAGTCTTGTTTCAGGGGAGACGGGAGACCCTTTTACCTTATTAGGCGCTCACCCGCTAAAGGAGGAATCCGGCCATGCAGTAGTGGTCCGTGCCCTGTTGCCCGGGGCCAGGTCCGTGACAGTCCTGGATCTCGACCCTGAAAGGGACATCGAGGCCCGTAGGCTAAACGACCTGGGGCTTTTTGAGGCGGTCCTGCCGGGGAAAAAAGAGATCGCGCCTTATCGCCTCCGGGTGGATTTCGGGACAGACGTCACTGCCACCTTTTATGACTGCTACTCCTTTTCTCCCGTTCTGTCAGAGGATGACCTTTATCTCTTCAATCAGGGAAACCAATACCGGATATATGATAAGTTAGGCGCCCATCCCTTTTCGCATCAGGGCGTATCAGGGGTCTTTTTTGCCGTATGGGCCCCTTCAGCTACCCGGGTGAGCTTAGTGGGGGACTTTAACCAGTGGAATGGCCTCAGACACCAAATGCGGAGCCGGGGGTCCTCCGGGGTCTGGGAATTGTTTGTTCCCCATCTGAAACCGGGCCTCCTATACAAGTTCGAAATCCGCACCGGGGACGGCACACTCCTCATCAAATCAGATCCCTTTGCCTTCCATTTTGAAAAACGTCCCAAGACCGCGGCCGTTGTCCACGACATCGAGGGTTTTCCATGGACAGACCAGGACTGGATAACCAAAAGGACCACGCAGGACTCCCTAAGCCTTCCCGCTGCCATATATGAGGTCCATCTGGGCTCCTGGCGACGCAGGGCCGAGGAAGATAACCACGCCTCAGCGTGGCTTACATACAGGGAAGCGGCAGATGAACTCGTCCCCTATGTCAAGGATATGGGGTTTAATTACGTCCAGTTCCTCCCCTTATCGGAACACCCCTTTGATGCCTCCTGGGGATATCAGGTAACCGGTTATTATGCGCCCACCTCCCGCCACGGCACACCCCAGGACCTCATGTACCTCGTGGACCGGTGCCACGCCGAGGGATTAGGTGTTATCCTCGATTGGGTCCCTGCACATTTCCCAAAGGACCCCCACGGTCTGGAATACTTTGACGGCACCCACCTCTATGAACATGCAGACCCCCGACAGGGACTGCACCGGGACTGGGACACCCTGATCTTCAACTACGGCCGCGATGAAGTGAGAAACTTCCTCACGGCCAACGCCCTTTTCTGGTTAGACAAGTACCACTTTGACGGGCTGCGGGTGGATGCCGTGGCCTCCATGCTCTACTTAGACTACTCACGAGAGGAAGGGGACTGGATTCCCAACCGCTTTGGTGGCAGGGAGAATTTAGAGGCCATTGACTTTATCAAGAACCTGAACACAAAGGTCTTTGAGCTTTTCCCGGGTGTAGTGACCATTGCCGAGGAGTCCACCTCCTGGCCCGGTGTCACCCGGCCTGTCCATTTAGGGGGCTTGGGGTTTTTGTACAAGTGGAATATGGGCTGGATGCACGACATGCTCACCTTTATCTCCAAAAATCCGGTCCATCGCCGTTTCCACATGGACAAACTGACCTTTGCCCTCCTTTACGCCTTCCATGAAAATTTCATCCTCCCCCTCTCCCACGACGAGGTGGTCCACGGCAAGGCCTCTCTTCTCTCAAAAATGCCCGGGGACAAGTGGCAAAAGTTAGCCAACCTTCGTCTACTCTTGGGCTATATGTACGGCGAACCCGGGAAAAAGACCCTCTTCATGGGGGCCGAATTAGGCCAGTGGTCTGAGTGGAACCACGATAAGGCCCTTGAGTGGAACCTCCTTCAACATGAATCTCACAAGGGTCTGCAGAGGTTTGTAAGGGATCTCAACCGCATCTATTGCTCAGAACCGGCGCTCTACGAACTCGACTACGATCCCAAAGGGTTCCAGTGGATAGACTTCAGCGACACTGACTCCAACGTGGTCTCCTTCATCCGAAAGGGAAAAGACCCTGAACAGATCATAGTCTTTGTGTTTAACTTCACCCCGGTCCCGCGCATGGATTACCGGATCGGAGTGCCCCGCCGAGGGTTCTACAGGGAGATCATCAATTCTGATTCAGCAGCCTACGGCGGCTCAAACATAGGTTTGAAAGGCGGCGTAACCGCCGAGGCCCGCCCCTGGCACAACCAGCCCTGTTCCCTCAGCCTCAACCTGCCCCCCCTCGGCATGCTTGTCCTTAAACCCACGCAAGTATGAGTCGCATGTAAAGATCCATGCCGATATCCTCTGTCCGCAAATACCTCATAAGCCCCCGAAATTCCTTGACCCGTTCATAAATTTTGGTTAGTTATTCTGAAGTCCTCAAGATCTTTTGATGTGAACCCAACGCAGGAGGTAAAAATGAAAAAGACGCACTATAAGAAGCTCTTCAGTCCAATAAAGGTAAATGGTCTAAGGCTCAAGAATCGCATCACCATGGCCCCCCTTTACTTAGGGTATGCGGCTGAGGGAGGGAAGGTTTCTCCGTTGATGCTCCATCACTACAAACAGATGGCACAGAGCGGTGCCGCACTGATTGTAGTTGAAAATGCGAGCGTGACACCCGGCGGCAGCGGGTCGCCCCGGACCCTTCGCTGCGACCACAACAGATATCTAAACGGCCTGGGAAGTCTGGCGCAGTGCATCAAGGGTGAAAAGGCCCTTGCCGCTCTTCAGATCAATCATGCCGGCCGCTTTGCCTATGTAGGCGAACCTGTTGCGCCCTCTGCGGTCTCCGCCTTCAACAGAACTCCCCGCGCCCTCACGAGAAGAGAAATCACATCCATCCAGAAGCAGTATGCCCGGGCCGCTGTGCGGGCCCAGAAAGCGGGATTCGATATGGTGGAACTTCATGGGGGAACAGGATACCTACTTGCCCAGTTCGTATCACCACGGAGCAACAGGAGGGAAGATGCTTACGGTGGCGCCATAGAGAATCGGATCAGGTTTTCGTTAGAGGTCCTGAAACGGGTCAAAGATCTGGTGGGAGATTTCCCAGTGGGTTATCGGTTCTTAGCTGACGAATGGCTCCCGGATGGTCTTCATTTAGAGGAATCCATGGTCTTGGCAAAGGCTCTGGAAGAAAATGGGGTGGCCTATATCTCGGTGATGGGCGGAACCTATGAATCTTTCTTTCTCCCCGACATAATCAAAAAATCCCAGCGGCCCGGCTATATGGTGTCATTAGCCGCGGCCATAAAGAAAGAGGTCAAGGCGCCGGTCACAACCGCAGGTCGTATCTCCACCCCTTTGAGAGCAGAATCGATCCTTCAGGAGAAAAAGGCGGATCTCATCGGGCTGGCCCGCATGCTCTGGGTAGACCCCGATTGGCCCAAAAAGGCCCGTGACGGGCGGGACAACGCCATCTTAAAATGCAGCCCAAAATGCGATGCATGTTTCAAACTGGTGATGCAGGGAAGGCCTGCGTTTTGCACGAAATGGAAAAAGGAAAAGCGGGCGGAATACACAGAGCTGTTTCAATAAAATCTTTTAAAAACCCCTGATCATATGCCCACTTAGGCCTTCCTCGATGGCGGGTTTCAGCCCGACATGCAGAGGAGGGCCTTTATCATGGCCTTGAACATATCAGCGGCAAAGACAGGTTTCATGATCAAGACTCCTTATTTCAAAGTATTCATAATTTGAGCCTATCTCTTCCAGTTTAATAGATCAGATGTTGCCGCTTTTTCAAGGGTGTTTAAGTTCTCTGTGGAATTAAAAAGTTTCTCGCACAGCTCGCACTTTCTATATTGAACAATTTCGTTTGCCTTGAGTCCCAAATAGGACGCGATACTTGTCAATCCCATGGTTCTAATGAGATGAAACAAGACCTTATTTTCTTTTCTCTTGAATAGCTCGTCAATGCCATAATCCCTCAGATTACCGAGAAGAAAAAAGTCTGTTTCTTTAAATTGGTCTCCCCCATCACAACAGGCAAACATATCAAGTTCAGGAGAGAGGTATGGATTCATGTTACAGGTATTGGGATGGTAATCGGTCAAAATTCTTCGCGGGTCAAATCCTTGTGCTCGGCCTAAATATATAACAGGTTCAGGAAAAAACTTCAGATGGTTATCCCGAAGAAATTGTTCGAGGGAATCATCTTGTCTTGAAAAATCAGTGACAAAAGAGATGAAATAATCAAGCCCATGCTTTTGACAACTATTGGCCGCATTCACCACATTTTCACGACGGATATGTTCTTGGTGCCAACGGCTGAAGCTCAGCCTCAATTGTGACAAGCCGCTCCGCGTAAGCGCTGAAACCGTCTCATCGGCATGCTCCGAAGTCTTTGCCCAGAAACAATTCGTGACGACCCTTGAATAGATCTCCTTCTCATGGCACAGCTTGACAAGACGGATCATATCTTCAAAAAATATAAGGGGTTCTCCGGCGGTGAAACTAATGCCTGTCACGTTGCATCGGACCATTTGTTCGATAATTGCCATGGCCTTTTCGAGAGTCATTTTTCCGTGTGGGATCGAATCATCAGAGGCAACACAATGCCCGCACCTGATATTACATTTTGTTGAATAACCAAATGCAATCTGTCGAATAGGATTCATTGTGGTACTTGCCCCGACCCTCCGAAAGCACAGTCGTATCCTAAAGAGTCTCTTGCTCTTATCCTCTATCTCTTGTTTTTCTTGTCGGGGGTCTTACATGATGTGTTTATCAGGCGAGCCTTTTCGGCGACGAATCACCCTGGTATTGTAAGGGATATCTTTGACACGTATATTTTCTTCCCGTGATTGGGTTTGAAGTTCCATCATCCTCTTCAATTTGGCTTCAATCTTAGCCCTTTGTGACTCTTCCATTCTTGTTCTTTTCCTTTATGTGCAGTTATTAAGCTGGTCTAATCAAGCTATCTCGGTCCTTATCTCACGCCGAAAAATAATAGCAAAAATGCTCTCGAACATCAATGAGCAAACACCTTTACATAGCGCTTACATTGGTCGAGAACTTTGAAAAATGCTCAATTTCGTTCAAGATCAAGGCGCGTGAGGATTTTA
>JAOZQV010000176.1:0-737 GCA_029932035.1 Deltaproteobacteria bacterium
TAAACCGGAATGTCCTACTGATCACCGGTGTATGTTGAGTATAGGGTCGGAAGAGGTCTGGGAAGCGATGAGCTGGTTGCGGAAGGAGGTCCATTGAAAAAACCCGCTGTTTTTATAGACAGGGATGGCACCATAAATGCGCAGATGGGGTATATCAATCATATGAGCCGGTTTGTGCTCCTTCCGGGGAGCACTGAGGCGATCAGGCTGTTGAACGATCATGGATATTTGGTGATCATTGTTTCAAACCAGTCCGGGGTCGCCCGGGGATATTTCCCAATGGAGCTGGTCAATGAGGTACATGCCCATATGAAGGCGTTGTTTGCAAGAGACAATGCAAGGGTCGACGGGATTTTTTTCTGTCCCCATTATCCCAAGGGAAAACTACCCGAATACAGCAGGGTCTGTGAATGCAGAAAGCCCAAAACCGGTTTGATAAAAATGGCGTGCGGGGATTTTGATATTGATATGGCAAACTCCTATGTCATAGGTGATCGCTGTACCGATATTGAATTAGCTCGAAACGCCGGTCTGAAAGGTATCCTGGTCAAGACCGGTTACGGCCTCGGGGATCTGGAATATGTTTTCCCCCATTTGCCCTTCAAGCCTTTTCATGCCACGGATGATCTCCACGATGCGGCGAAATGGATTGTTGAAAGGGATTCGGGGATTTAGGAATTGGGTGTTAATATCTTAATTGTAAAATTGAGTGCAATCGGGGATGTTGTGCAGGTACT
>JAOZQV010000176.1:753-3167 GCA_029932035.1 Deltaproteobacteria bacterium
CCCCGAGGCGAGAATTGACTGGTTAGCGGAGGAGGCAGCCTACCAGGTTATTGAAGGACACCCGGCTATTAATCGGATCATCTTGTCTCGCAGGAAATCGTGGCAGAAAAAACTGACAGAAAAGGCTAAGCCCTTATCCGTATTGGGTGCAATATATGGTTTTTTGAAGGAGCTGAGATTATGCGACTACGACTTGGTTGTTGACCTGCAGGGGTTGTTAAAAAGCGGCATTCTGGTTGGTCTTTCGAAAGGAAAGAGAAAAATCGGCATGAGAGGATCACGGGAGGGGGCAAGACTTTTTTTGAATGAACGGCCGATCCCGGTGAATTATGGCCAGCACGCCATTGACCGATACCTCAAGGTGGCTGAATACTTAGGTTGCGATCCTGCCGGGTGGCGTGGCCATATCCCGTTTTTTGAGTCTGACAGGCGAGCTATTGACCAGATCCTGGATCGGGACGGAATCGAGAAGACGCCGTTTGTCGCCATCAATCCGATTGCCAAGTGGCCGACCAAACTCTGGGACTCTGAACGATTTGCGGTCTTAGCAGAGCGGATCAGGGACGAGTTGGCGTGCGAGATTGTCTTTACCGGGAGCAGTATTGATAGACCTGTTCTTACTCGTATTGCGCGGATGATGGGGAGCGCCCCCCTTAATCTCGCCGGGCGGACAAACCTGAAGGAGTTGGCCTATCTGTACACCCGGTGCAGGCTCCTTGTTACCACTGATACCGGACCTATGCATATGGCTGCTGCCATGGGATGTCCTGTGGTTGCCCTGTTTGGTCCCACGGCCCCGTCACGGACCGGGCCATACGGAAAGGGCCATAAAGTCATCAGGTCTGATGTTGAGTGCAGTCCATGCTTCAAAAAGAGTTGTGACCATATGAAATGTATGAAGGAGATAACGGTGGAGAAGGTTTTTGAAGGAGTTAGAGAGGTGATAACTGAAAGGAGGGAGAAATGGCGATAAGTAATGAGTTGTTAGACATATTGGCATGCCCCAAGTGCAAAGGGGATATCTATCTCACTGATGCCGGGGACGGACTCATCTGCGATCAATGTAAATTGCTTTACGAGATCAAAGATGACATCCCTATAATGCTGATTGATGAGGCAAAACCGCTGGATAAATAGTTTCTCTGTCTGAAGTAGAAGACCTTTTTCCCTTGACAGGATGTTTTCGCATCTTCTATATTCTCACTCTCTATAAATTTATAAACTTGGCCTTGTTTGACGTGGGGTTCCAGGCTGGTTAGTTGTCGTTTCTGAAAAAGGAGGTAATAAGATGCCTGAGAGAAAATCCTTTCTTGAAGGAATAAGAATTCTGGCGGTCGATGATGAAGAAGATGTTTTAGAAACCATTGTGGATGCGCTTGAAACTGCCCATATTGATAAGGCATCTGATTTTCATTCTGCCGCAGAAAAGATACAGGAAAACACATATGATTTGGCAATCCTTGATATCATGGGGGTTAACGGGTTGACATTATTGGAACATACTGTTGAAAAAGGCATCCCCACTGTAATGTTGACTGCACACGCCATGAATGTGGATACTCTTATGTCCTCCATTCGCAAAGGAGCCATTTCATTTCTGCCAAAGGAAAAGCTTGCAGAACTTGATCTGATCCTCGAAGACATGCTGAAAGCGATACATGACGGAAAACCTACCTGGAAAATATTGTTTGATGAGTTAGATGATTTTTTTAATAAGAAATTCGGCCCTGACTGGAAAGAAAAGGATAAGGAGTTCTGGTTGGAATTTCAAAAGAGATCTTATGTCAGCAAAGGGATGCAGACAAGACTGATGCATGATGAAAAGGTGCTGTCCCACGGAATCTAAGATTAGAACTTTATAGAACCTCAGCTTGACAAGAACAGTTGGTTTTGGTTAAATCCGGTCAATAAGTAACCCTGACAACAGTATCAAACACCCATTGCGCAGCAGTTAAAAGTACGAGACCTTTGAAAAACGTTCAATTTCGTTCAAGATCAAGGCGCATGAGGATTTTAACCACAGGAATATATTGAATATTTCGAGGATTAAAATTCGAATGCAACGTCCCGCCGAGAAGACGGGAGGTGAAAGGGGAGGTTTTTCAAAGGTCTCGTAGCGTTAACCGGGTTTTGTACCCGACATAAATCACCCACCTTTAACCCTATAACAGAGAAAGGAGTTGTGATGAGAATGAAAAAGCTATTTTTTGCCGTGGTATTGTGTCTCGTAGGAGTTTTTATGGTCTTTGGGGTTGCACCGGCGAAAAAGGCACCTTCACTGAGCAAGTGGAAGCCTGCCTTTGATCCATCCGGAGCAAAGTACAAATGTGTTGTCTCTAATGTTTCTCACCCAGTCATAAAAGGTGTTTTTGCAGGATTTGCCATCAGGGATGAGCTATGGAAACGCACCAACG
>JAOZQV010000176.1:3177-7753 GCA_029932035.1 Deltaproteobacteria bacterium
AAACGGGCAGATTTATCTTGACTACAAACCATTTTCAATCCTTGGCGGCGAAGTTGAGGTCCTCAATCAGTTGCAGATGGGGGCAATTCAGGGCATGGCGTGCAGTTCCGTGGCATCCACCAACCTCGGGCCCAGAATGGGGCTTATCAACCTTCCTTTTTTAGTTGATTCTTTTGAGAAGTTAGACAAATTTGTTGGTAGCGGAAAGCTCTTTGACCACTATATGAGGGGCATGGAGCATCAGGGGATTATAGGTCTTGATATCACGGGCTATGGCAACTATGGCTGGGCTACTACGGTTCCGGTCAAGAATATTGCCGATGCCAAGAAAGTGAAGTTCAGGATCGCAGAGGCCGCAGTGAATAAGCTTCTTTACAAGGCATGGGGATTCAATCCTGTTGTCATGCCGTGGCCGGATGTGCCGGTTGCCCTGAAACAAGGGGTTATCACAGGCCTGGATCACACTCTCATCGTGTGCTTCATTACCAAGAAATTTGAGGTAGCCAAATATTTTACCAGGATCAATTATGCCCAGGGTCTTTTTATCTGGCTCTTTAACAAGGCCTGGTTTAACAAACTGCCTGCAGACCTTCAAAAAACCTTTAGGGAGGTAGTGCGTGATGTCTGTGCGCAAACCCGCAAGGAAACGGTAAAGCAGGAGGCGTGGGCGTATAAAGGCGCCAAGGAAAAGGCGGGTGTCACGTTCTTTAATCTTTCTAAAAAGGATCATGATATCCTTAAGAGTGAAGGAAACATTGTGTATAAAGAATTTGCTCCTGAGATCAACAAACTGTATCCCACCGATACATACCGCCCAAAGAACTTCTTAAAGGAAGTGCAGGATTATATGGGTTATAAACCCTAAAGTCAGGCCCTCATAAGCGGAGAAATGGGATGTTTATCCCATTCTCCGCTTTTTCACCAGGAGCTGCCCCTTATGCCTAAGCTATTAAATTTTCTTGATAAGATTTTGTCATTTGTTGAAGAGTGGGTCCTTTTTATCTCTACATTTACAGCTTTGCTTGCGCTTTTTGCAAATGTTGTCTTGCGATATGGCTTTAACTATTCTCTCGCCTGGTCAGAAGAACTCGTGAGAGAGGTTATCATATTGACAACCTTTATCGGATGCAGCGCGGCGATTAAGGCACGTTCTATGATTAAGATCGATGCCCTTGCCCAGATTGTGCCGAGATTTAAGACCCCCCTCACCTTTTTCAGCAATTTTGTTACGTTAATATTCGCGGTCATCATGGTGTATTACGGCTGGAAAATGGCAGCCCTTCAGGTTATGACCAACCAGAAAACCATTATAATGGAGATTCCCCTGGTATATCTTTATGCCATATTGCCCGTAATGGGTGTGATGATGTTTATAAGGACTATTCAGGTTATCTATGAAGATCTCCAACAATTGAAAACCAGTGCCGCAGCCCAATAAAAAACCCGGTTATGGGCGTGACCGATAGGTCCGGAATTTCTATACACCTTCTAACTCTTTTAAAAGACAGTTGCTAATGTTTGCCGACACTGGGCCACTGACACCAACTAATTGAGTACGCGGAGACCGCAAATATTATGGAAGCAAGTCATCTTGTTATATTAGGCATTTTATTAGGCTGTATGGCTACTCTGGTACCGGTCTTCATGTGCCTCTTTTTTACGGCATTCCTCGGGTTCATATTCTTTACCGATCTCCCACTCCTCCTTCTTACCCAGACCATATTTCGCAGTATGGATAAATTCGCCCTCGTGGTGGTCCTGTACTTTATCCTTTGCGGCAATATCATGACAGCAGGGTCCATAGTGGGCAGGCTTATTAAGGTAGCCAATGTTCTTGTTAGCTGGCTCCCCGGCGGGCTCGGGATGGCAGGTGTGCTTGGATGCGGGTTATTCGGGGCCATCTCAGGGTCTACGGTTGCTACGGTAGTGGCCTTGGGCGGCTTTATGATCCCCGCCTTGATAGAAAACGGTTACAGGGAAAAATATACGCTTGGCGTCATGACTACCTCGCCCAACCTCGGTGTTATTATTCCACCGAGTATTGGAATGATATTATACTGTATGATCAGTAATGTATCTCTCGAAGGTCTTTTCCTTACGGGATTTCTGCCAGGTGTTTTGATCATGATAGGGGTGTGCCTTTATACATATATCATCCATAGAAATCGGACCGATTTTGTAAGGATGCCTGTCCCGAATATAACTGAGGTGCTGTCTGTGTTGAAGGAGGGATTCTGGTCCCTCATGCTGATCGTGATAATCTTTGGCGGGATATTTTCAGGCGCCTTTACCGCCAATGAGGCTGCGGTTGTGGCCTGTGTATATGCGTTTATTGTCGAACTCTTTATCCATAAGGCGATCAAAATAAGAGATGTTAAGAGAATTACGGTAAATTCAGCCGTTACCTCCGCGACCCTGTTGATCATTGTTGCAGGAGCCACCTGCTTTGGCCGATATCTCACATTGGCAGATATCCCGAATCAGATTACTGAGGCGGTTATGGCAAGCATCCACTCACCCATCGTGTTTTTATTAGTGGTCAATCTGCTGCTCGTGGTGGTTGGTATGTTTATGGATATAATTTCCGCCACATTGATACTGGGTCCTGTATTCTTACCTATGCTGGCCGGTTTTAATATAGATCCGATGCATTTCGGGCTTATTCTGACCGTTAATCTTGCCATAGCCTATTGCACACCGCCAATGGGAGTGAGTCTGTATATCACCGGTGCCATGGCAAATAAGAGTCTCATTTATGTGTCCCGGGCAGTTATACCCTTCCTGATAATACAGTATGCCGTTCTTGCTGTCATCACCTATCTGCCAGACGTGGTCTTATGGCTGCCCAGAGTCTTTGGCTTTCTGGAATAGTAAACAGGGAGATCAATACTTAGGCTTTTTAAAGATGAACATCGAACATCCAACGTCCAACATCGAATTAAAAACGAACATCAACTTTAGGCATTTTAGGCACTTTAGATCACTTTAGGCACTTTTCCGGTTTATCCGGCTTAGGAGGTAATTAGTTAATGAACTACGCAAAATATGCCACAATTCATGCCCGTCATTTATCTGATAAGATATGTCTGATTGAACGGGCCCCTTCCATAAACAGGCGGAGGACCCTTACATGGAAAGAGTTTAATGACAGCATCAATAAAGTGGCAAATTACCTGTCAAAGGAATTGGGGGTAAAGGAAGGCGACTACGTCATGCACCTGCAGAACAATTCCCTTGAGTGGTTGATCACCTATTATGGCATCATCAAACTCGGTGCAGTAATCGTACCTCTTAATTTCAGGTTTGTGGGGCCTGATATCCTTTATGCTGCTGAGGTATGTGATCCTAAGGTGTTTATACTGGGTTCAGAGTTTCTTCCCGTGGTCCAACCCGTTCAAAACGAACTTACAACTGTAGAGAAGTACATCTGTGTAGGGGATGAGGTGCCGAGTGACATGATCGACTACAAGACTCTTGCTGCCTATGATGATATTTCAGAGGCGATGGTGGATGTGGATGATCAGCATAATCTGGCCATGATGTTTACCTCAGGCACCACAGGTAAACCGAAACCTGTTTTACACACCCATTATTCTCTGAACAATACAGCCATAGGCAACGGTATGTCTTATTTTGTGGAGAAGAACGACAACTATGTCTTCTTCCTTCCCCTCTATCACAGCGGGACCATGTTCCTGTGGGCCCCATTTTATGCAACGGGCGCAACTGGAACGCTTATTACGGAGCTAAAGGACCCCAAATGGATTATTGAGGCCCTTGCTGAAGAAAAGGGAACGGACGTCCTCTTTGTTGTACCTATTGCAGTTGCAATCCTGAACGCCATAAAAAGCGGGGATATTAACCTTTCAGATTACGATCTCTCTAATTGGAGATATATGGAGATTGGCGCACAGCCTGTACCCTTTGATGTGATGAAAAAACTCGTGGAAAACCTGCCATGTGCCGTCTCCAATATATACGGCATCACCGAGGGCGGGGGCGGTGGATTATTCAATCTATATCCGGAGGATGTGTTGAGAAAGCCCGGTTCCATTGGTAAACCCACATTTGGAGTTGAAGGGAAGATTGTCGATTTTGAGGGCAAAGAACTCCCCCATGGTGAGGTGGGTGAACTGATCTTCAGCACAAACCGCATGATGAAGGAATATTTTAATAACCCGGAAATGACTAAAGATGGCCTTAGGGATGGCTGGCTTTACACCGGTGACCTTCTAAAAACAGATGACGAAGGATATTTTTATATTGTTGATCGCAAAAAGGATATGATCACGAGCGGTGGAGAAAATATCTTTCCTGTGGAGATCGAAGACGCACTTATGGAACATCCCAAGATCGATGATGTGGCCTGTATTGGGTATCCTGATGAACGGCTTGTGGAAGTTATCATGGCCATTATCCAGTTGAAAGAGGGAGAAAGCATGACAGAAGAAGAGCTTCTTGAATTTGGCAAGACAAAATTGGCCAAGTATAAGCTCCCAAGAAAGGTCCTCTTTGATCAGGTCATGAGAAACCCCACAGGTAAGCTCATGAAGCCCCAGATGAGGGAGAAATACAC
>JAOZQV010000177.1 GCA_029932035.1 Deltaproteobacteria bacterium
CGTCAGAAAGCACCCTCTATTGTCATTCCCGTGAAAACGGGAATCCAGGAAAATCAATCCCGCGCAGCGGGAGACGCCCGCTTTCGCGGGAGTGACGGCCGTGGAGACTTTTTACATGGGCATCAATATTGATCCTGAATATCCGCGTTTATCTGCGTCCTATATCGCTACTTGGCCTTTACAAAATGCCATCTGAGGTCGGTCAGGATGTTCTCAATAAATTGTTTCTCTTCTTCAGAGAGGTTTCCCTCGGTCTTTTCCTTTAGCATGGCAATGGTATCAATGGCATGTTTGGCTAAGGCCAGGTCCTTCCTTTTTTCCCCTGTCCCGGGATCAGGGATTTCCCCGAAATGAAGGAAGGCCGTAGAACTCAGGCTTAGAATCAGGGAGGAAAAGTTGACCTCTGGCAGGGGAGGCGTCTCGGCCTCCTTTTTTTGGGGCTCTTCTTTTGGTTCTTCCTTTACCTTTTCTTCTGTGGAGTCCTTTTCTTTGGGTTCACCCTTATCATCAAAAGCGCGTCTGTCCTTTATGACAAATCCTTTTTCTTCCTCTGGCATAATATCTCTCCTATAATTCAATCCTTCGTGCTGAGAAGACGTCCTCAAGCGAGCGGATCTCCTCAAGGATTTCATCGCTCACAGTGGATCCGGTTGTTATGAGAACCACATTCTGCTTTTTCTCCGCTTCCTCCCCCACCTGCATGCGGCCTATGTTAATACTGTGCCCTGCCAAGGCCGAGGTAACTTGGCCTATCACGCCCGGGGTATTTTTGTTGCGAATCAGCAAAATATGTCCCTCGGGAATCGCCTCGAGATAAAAATTGTTAATTCGTAAAATTCTGGGCAGGCTTTTACCAAAGATTGTGCCGGATACGATATTTTCACCTTCTAAGCTCTTTACGGTGAGCTTGACAAGGCTGGCAAAATCATCAGATGAAGTTCTCTTAGATTCCACCACTTCTATGCCCCTGTCAGCGGCAATATAGGGGGCGTTCACAAAGTTTACATCATACTTAAGGATAGGCGTCAAAAGCCCTTTCAGCATGGCGGTGGTCAGCGGGGTGACGTTGTGCCGGGTTATGGAGCCGGCATAAAGGACCTGGACCTCTGTCAGGGCGCTGTCAGCAAGCTGGGCCTGGAGCGAACCCATTCTCTCGAGCAGGGTTACATAGGGCCGCAGGACCGTCATCAGTTCTGTGCTGACACTGGGCACATTGACGGCGTTTTTCACCGTTCCATGAAGGAGGTAGGAAATGATTTGTTTGGCCACGTCCTCGGCCACATTATCCTGGGCTTCTTTGGTGGATGCTCCGAGATGAGGGGTACAGATGAAATTCGGCAATTCCATCAGACTAATTTTTCCGGGCGGCTCGGTCACGAATACGTCAAAGGCCGCTCCCCCGAGATGGCCTGATTTCAGGGCATCATACACGTCATCCTCATTTATAATGCCTCCCCGTGCACAGTTGATCAGCATTGCGCCCTTTTTCATCTTTGAGATGATATCCTTATTGATCAAGTTGTTGGTCTCTTCTGTCTTAGGCGTGTGTATGGTAATATAGTCAGCCCGGTCTAAGAGTGTGTCAAGGGAGACAGGCTCAAGGTCGAGCTTTTCTATGTTCTGCGGTTTGATGTAGGGGTCATAGACAATGACTTTCATCTTCATCCCCTTGGCCCTGTCAGCTACTATCCGGCCGATATGTCCCACGCCGATGAGCCCCAATGTCTTGTTAAAAAGCTCCTGGCCCTTTAGCTTCTTCTTCTCCCATTTGCCTTCCTTGAGTGAGGCCGTGGCCTGGGGGATATTTCTCGACAGGGCCATGATCATGGCGATGGTATGCTCGGCAGTGGTAATGGTGTTCCCATCAGGGGTGTTCATGACCACGATTCCACGATGACTTGCCGCAGGTATATCCACATTATCCAGACCGATTCCGGCCCGACCGATGACCTTCAGGCGATCGGCCGATTCAAGGATATCTGGAGTGACCCTGGTGGCGCTCCGGATAACAAGGCCGTCGTAAAGGCCTATTATCCCTTTCAGCTCTTCAGGGGTAAGGCCGGTATTAACGTCTACATCAATTCCAGGTGTTTCCTGGAAAATCTCTACTCCCACATCAGACAACGGATCACTTACTAAAACTTTCATGGAATTTCTCCTAACATTAGTTTTTATACAACATACCCATAATGCTAAGGTGTGTCAAGACCCGTAAATCCAGTTTTATCCTTGACTTTTGGCCTGAATTAGTGTAAAAACTATCCCAAGACGTGCGAATGTAAAGAAATTTTCCGCATTCTTGTTGAGGGTATTGGGAAAATGGCCCTACAGTGAGAAAATGCTTGACATTTCCCTTATAACTTGCTAAAACTCACAAGAAGGCTAAATATATAGGCCTTCATTATAGATAAGATCGTGAGATTTGTGTCGGGTTTTAAGGATATTGTGTGATTTCTAAATTAAAAACTTCTTAATAAATGGAAAGGAGGCGATAAAACTTATAATTTTTTTTACGAGTTTAATTGAGTTTGAGTGAAAGAAGTTTAACCAAAAACAATTTCGTAGGAGGAGAGAGTAATGAAGAAACTATTTGTAATTGGTATGGCAGCTCTGCTGCTTGTTGCTTTTACAATGCCTGCCATGGCAAAGGTAAAGATCGGCGGTATTATATTTACTGATTTCTATTTCATGGACAGGGATAAGGAAAACGCTGCATTCAGGGGCGTCGCTGACGGGACAACGTCTTATAATGTAACAGCCATTCAGGTGCCGAATATCACCCGTCTGTATGCGCGCTGGACGAATGAAGACAACGTCGGGATGTATATCGAGCTTGGCCTTGGGCAGAGCGGCGGTAATATGGATTTTAGCAGTTCCAACAGCGTCAGCCTCAGGCATGCCTATGGATGGTGGGATATCAACCCGAATTTTCGGATCATGGCCGGTAAGTCAACCACCCCCTTCTCACCCCTGAACCCATCTCAGTTGTTAGGTACAAGGT
Organism: Deltaproteobacteria bacterium; assembly: GCA_029932035.1. Lineage (GTDB taxonomy): Bacteria > Desulfobacterota > DSM-4660 > Desulfatiglandales > Desulfatiglandaceae > Desulfacyla. The sequence continues at coordinate 3,002 of JAOZQV010000177.1, forward strand.
CGGGAAGTGTCAATATCATTGGTGTGGGCTACGGCGATTACTATTCCAGCAGAGAAACGCAGGTTAGGGGAACGTTTAAATTCGGTAAGGTGGCAAAACTCGAAATCGCCCTGGTGGATCCCAATGGGACCATGGCCGGCGGTACGAACGCAAGCTACAACATGTGGCCGGCGGGCCCCTGGTTTGACTATTCCGCGAATAACACCGTCATCCCCAGGATCGATGTCGGTGTTCCCATCTACCTGGGTCCGGTCGCACTGTATCCCGGTTTCTTGTATCAGAACCGGAGCATCGACAATGGCGTCGGCCTTACTGGCGGGCCTGTGGATGATAATGTGACCACCTGGATCGGCTCCTTCGGCCTCAAGGGTGGGTTCGGTCCGTTCGGGTTTGCGGCCGAAATCAACTATGGCGAGAACTGGGGCAACACCCGGGGTCTGGCTGGTGTAACCCCGTCATCAATAATATCCTTTGCGTCCTTAAAATCGGACAATGGTATTAACAATGCCCAGACCTACAGCTTCTGGGTTGACCTTTCCTATAAGTTTGGTCCGGTGACGCCGCATATTATGTACGGCCAGCAGCATACCGACAACAAGTTCGATGTTCTTAAGATGGAAGCTAAGACCTCGATGTTTGGTTTCAGTGTCCCCATTGACCTGGCCAAAGGCTTCAGGTTACGTCCCGAGGTAATGTGGTATGACGACGGAGACATCGATATTGACGGTATGGACTCAGTAAAGTTTGGCAAGTACGCCATCTACGGTGTCCAGTTCCAGATCACATTCTAAACGCTAATATCTAGCCAAGGGTCTTATACGCGTAGGCCCCTGTAAAACCAGGAGCCTCCTTCCTTAAGCTAAGGAAGGGGGCTTTTTTATGATCACTCTCTTTCTTTTATCCTTAATTCCCATGCCTTTGCATGCTTGAGAAATACGTACCAGGCAGAATTGACGGCAATAATAAAACCAGGAAGACCATCGAGAAAACCGAACTTCCACAAATAACACTCCAAAAACTTGGCAAAAATATGCACAGCGCCTGCCAATACAAAGAGATTGCTCGCAGGGCCATGCCCTTTGGCATAGATATCGGAAAAACTGTTTATAGTCGCTACCTGGTCGCCAATAGAGCGATAAACATAGTGAAAGATCGGTTCTGACAGCCGGACCGCCTTCCCGTCGACCGCGAGCTTGTCATGCGGATCGATATCGCCCATGCCGCCTTTCCCCTTCGAACAAGGCGTACTTTGCGGTCCGGATACCACCCGCCATGCCTGATCCATCTCCCGAGGTACCTCGACAATCTCGGCATTGAAAAGCCACATACGTCAGGGGTCACATTATCTAATCTATTACGAATTTCTCTAACAAGGGCATTGGATACTTCCTCATCAGCATCGAGGCTCAGGATCCATTCCGATGTAGTCTGCTGTATTGCAAACTGTTTCTGGGCAACATGGCCGGACCATTGGTGATAAATGACCCTGGTTCCCCACTTTTCGCAAACCGCAAGCGTATCATCACTACTCCCGGAGTCCACGACGACGATCTCGTCAGCAAAGCCTGCGCTTTTCAGCAAGCGACCGATTCGATCCGCCTCGTTCTTCACTATGATAGCTATGCTTATCTTCGGTCTATCCATCGTGATAAGAGGGCTTGTGATTCATACGGGTTGTTTTTGAAATAGGGAAGTTATTTCGTTTAGCTCAGCTTATATGAAGTGAGAAAGAGTAAATATTTCTCGGTAAGAGTATAGAGAAATTCCCCTTATGAGTCAAGGAAAAAGGACCCGCAATATGGGAGTATGAGGTTAACTTTTTAAAAGCAGTATATCAATTCTCTTTACTTTGAAGCCATTTGATTTTAGGATGTTTTCCAATATCATAATCTTTATATAGCCGCAAAAAGGCGCAAAACGCACAAAAAGTAGAACTTTTGCACTGTAATATCAAACAGCTATGAGCCTCAGAAACACGGGTTTAACTTTTTACATGGGTGTCAATCTTGATAAAGGTCTGAAATCGAAAAAGGGAAGATGACGCGGGTAACTCGGCATACGCTCAGTGAAGAACAACGGCGTGACATTATAAGAGAGATCACATCAGTCCTTAGTAGACAACCGGAAATTGTGTTTGCGTTTCTTCACGGGTCTTTTCTCTCTGGTTCGTCCTTCCGGGATATTGATCTGGGTATCTTTGTGAGAGGCATAGACTCCGCTGATTTCTGGGATTATGAGGCCCGGCGTGCTCAGGAAATCGAAGAAGCACTTAATGGGTTGTACTTAGTTGAACCTAAGGTGATCAACAAAGCCCCCCTTTCTTTTTGTTATCACGTGATCAGAGGGCGGGCCCTTTTTGTGCGGGATGAAAGATCTGTGACGGAATTCATGGTCCGCGTTGCACGGAGTTATCTCGACATTGCCCCCATCAGACACAGGTATATGGTAGAGGCCATGACATGACATTGCTCAACGTTGACAAGCTGTACGCCAAATTCAGGGATATCAGAGAATCGCTGGAAAGGCTGAGGTTTTTTGGGGAGATCTCATTAGACGAGTTTTTGAACGACAGAGATAAACAGGACATTGCCAGTTTTCGGCTTATTGTGGCGACTGAAGCGGCCATCGATACGTGTCTCCATGTTGTTGCAAAGGTCCTCAAGGAAGTTCCGGAGGAATATGCGGGCTGTTTTCAACTCTTAGGCGATCACGATCTGATTGACCGGGAACTCTCCTTGCGGTTGGCCAAGATGGCCCGGTTTCGAAATTTGTTGGTTCATCGGTATTGGGAGATAGATTACTCTCGTATGTATGAAATTATCATCGGCCCTGACCTTGATGATTTGGAAGAATTCATTATTCAGATCAGCCTGTTGAATGATAGGTGAAAGAGGCCATCGTCCGCTATGCTTGTTTTACCACGAAGGCCACGAAGGAATCCGATAAAAACAATAACTTCGTGTTTCTTCGTGCCCTTCGTGGTGAATAAACACTTGCGGGATTGGAATCAAACTAAAATTACCTGCCCGGATTTATTGAGAAGATACAGTAAGATTATGATTACGATTAAGATTACGATTAAGAAATATTGATGATCATAGGACATAGGGTCCTTGTGAGATAGTAACAACCATTTAATTTGTGAGGAGGGAACCATGAAAAAAAGCATTCTTTTATTATCCTTTGTGCTCGCTGCCTTGATTACTCTAATAGTTCCGATTCAGGGCGCCTATGCCGTCAAGCCTATTATCTTGGGTGTGCCCACCTCCCTTGGATTTCTTGAGGGGAAAGAGGGTTTGGCCTGTGTCAACATGGCCGTGGATGAGATAAATGCGGCGGGCGGCGTTAAGGTGGGCGGTGTCATGCGACCGTTCGAGGTTGTGGCCATCGATGCCCGGGGCGCTGAGCCTGGGGTCCCGGTGAGCGATGTGATCAGGGCCCATAAGAAGCTGATCTTGGAGGATAAGGCCGATTTCATCGTTTTCGGATCATTCAGGTCCGAATGCGCCATCGCCTGTATGGACGTGGTGGGCCAGTATAAGATCCCGATGATATTAGGGACCGCCATGTCACCGGGGATGCAGAAAAAGGTGATGACCGACTATGACAAATATAAGTACACCTTCAGGGCCTGCCTGAATGCAATCTATCTTGTCAAGTATCTCGGCGGCACCATGGCGTATCTGAACAAGGAGTTCGGCTTCAACAAGGTATTCATAATGAACCAGGACGTGGCCTGGGCAAGAAAGACAGGCGATATCATGATCAAGGCGGTTTATGATAAGATGGGATGGGAGGTTGTTGGACGGCAGCAGTATCCCACGGGTTCATCGGATTTCTCGGCCGGCCTCATGAAGGCCAAGGCCAAAGGGGCCCAGGTGATTCTGCCGATTTTTGATATGCCCCAGAGCGGGATCTTAGTGAAGCAGTGGAAGAGCATGCATATCCCTGCCTTGATGGCGGGTTTTATCTCACCGCTTGCCGGTCCCGGGGCCTGGAAGACCTTTGATGGAAAGATAGCGGGCGCCATGAACTGCATCTTTGAAATCGGCAACATACCCGTCCCCAAAGTACCCAAATCTGTGGAATTCTACGAAAAATACCAGAAAAAATACGGCAAACCCATCGAAGCGGGCCATTCACCGGCCCCCGCCTACGAAATGATCTATATGCTCAAGGACGCGAGTGACAGGGCCGGCTCCGTGCACGGCGCCCAGGTGGTGGCGGCGCTGGACAAGACAGATCGACTCGGGGCCCGGGGCCGTATCAAGTTCGGCAAGGACCACCAGGTGATTTACGGGAACAACCCGGAGGTGGAGGCCCTCGGTTGTATGATCCAGTGGCGCGAGCCGGGAAAACGCGTTATCGTTTACCCCCCGTCTGTGGCAGAGGGCAAGATTCAACTGCCTGAAGGGCTCAAGAGCTTGAAATAGCTGATTTGGCCATTATTTTCCCGGATGCGCTTTTGCGGCATCCGGAAATACCTGTCTCTTTCCGCCTGGTTCCCATGCTCCAGCGTGCGAACCGCATAATCTATGCGTGTTGCTGCGAGACCTGTTTGGGTCCGGCCTGTCGGAGTGAGGCATTTGCAACTTTAGGCACTTCAAACTCCAAACTTTAGGCACTTGAAATGCTCTTAGGTACACTCATCTACGGTTTTGTCAACAGTGCGATCTTAGCCCTTCTCGCCATGGGGTTCAACCTCACCTTCGGCATCAGCGGCGTGGCGAATTTTGCCTATGGGGCCGTCT
>JAOZQV010000178.1 GCA_029932035.1 Deltaproteobacteria bacterium
TGGCCTTAGGTCTCCTGATTGTTGCCCTGGCACGGCCTCAGATTGTCCACGGAACATCCGAGGTGGAAGCCAGCGGGATCGATATCCTTTTGGCGGTAGACGTCTCCGGTTCAATGGAGGCGCTGGACTTTACCGTAAAAGGAGAACCTGCAAACAGGGTCGACGTGGTCAAGAGGGTTGTCTCGAGATTCATCGATGAACGTCCCAACGATCGGATCGGCTTAGTGGCATTTGCAGGCAGGCCGTATATGGTCAGTCCCCTGACCCTGGACCACAACTGGCTCCAGCAGAGATTGGAAACCGTTAAGACAGGTATGGTGGAAGACGGAACTGCAATCGGTTCTGCCATAGCCTCCGGCGTCAACCGGCTGAGAGATCAGAAGGCTAAATCAAAAATCGTCATCCTCTTAACGGACGGGATGAACAACGCGGGGAAGATTTCGCCCCTGACCGCTGCAGAAGCTGCTGAGGCATTAGGAATAAAGGTATATACCATAGGCGCCGGTTCCCGCGGTGAGGTGCTGGTCCCTATAACTGACCAGCTCGGTAACCGAAGACTGGTCAGGGCCAGAGTTGATATTGACGAAGATACCCTGAAAAAGGTGGCCCGGATGACAAACGCACATTATTTTCGTGCCACAGACACTGACTCGCTCGGTAAAATCTATGGCGAAATCAACAAATTAGAAAAAACCACACGAAAGATAAAGAAGTTCGAACACAGGAACGAGATGTTTCTTTGGGCCGCACTGCCTGCGTTGTTGTTATTAGCCTTTGAGCTGATATTAGGGCAGACGCGATTTCGCAGGTTACCGTAAGACGCATTTTGACAGGATTAATTAGAAATCCTCTCAATCCTGTTAATCCTGTCAGAAAACCCTAAAAAAGAAAGGATAGGAAAATGCAATTCGCACATTCAATCTGGTTGATCGCAGGATTGGCCGCCTGTACGATCTTGGGCTTTGGGTTTTACCATTTTCAAAAAAAAGGTCAGACTGCATTGCAGAAATTTGTAGCCGGGCATCTCTTGGAGAAGCTCACCGAAAGCGTATCTCCGGGACGAAGGATGACCAAACGGATACTGCTTATCATAGCGGTTGCCTCCATCTTTGTCGCCTTAGCCCAGCCGCAGGTGGGATTTCAGTGGAAAGAGGTCAAGCGGAAGGGGATAGACATCCTAATGGCAGTGGACACATCCAAAAGTATGTTGGCCAATGATGTCAAGCCTAACAGGTTAGAGCGTAGCAAATTAGGCATCATGGATTTTGTTTCCAAGCTTGAGGGGGACCGTGTGGGTCTTGTCCCTTTTGCGGGAACTGCCTTTCTGATGTGCCCCCTGACCTTGGACTACGATGCATTCAGACAATCGCTCCATGCCCTGGATACAGGCATCATACCCCAAGGGGGAACTGACATAGCCAGTGCGATCCGGGAGGCGGAACTCGCCTTTTCAAACGATGCCAATCACAAGATATTGGTCCTTGTTACTGATGGTGAAGACCTCGAGGGCGAGGCCTTGAACGCTGCTAAGGAGGCCGCACAAAAAGGGCTGACCATATACACCATTGGTGTGGGCACACCGGCCGGGGAACTTATCCCTCTCAAAAGGAGAGGAAAAGGCTCTTTTGTAAAAAATGATCAGGGCCAACTTATAAAGTCACGTTTAGATGAAAAGATGCTTAAGAATATTGCAGCAGCCACAGGCGGCCAGTATGAACCCTTGGGCCGGCAGGCCGAAGGTCTGGATGCCATTTATAAACAGAAGCTCAGTCTCGTCCCGAAGCATGAATTATCACAGAGGATGAAAAGGGTACCCATTGATCGTTTCGAGTGGCCACTCCTCTTAGCTTTCATTCTCCTTGTGGTTGAATTCGCAATCTCAGACCGCAAACCGCTACGCAAAAGAGTCCCAGTAATCCCCGCTGAAAGCGGGGCTGACCGCCGTCTCCTGAAGGGCGTAAAAGGAGTTCAGGCAGCCTCTCTTGCTCTTGCAGTAATGACCTTCCTGCTCGTATCGCAAAAGGCCTATGCCTCTCCCCAGAGCGCAGAAAAGGCCTACAACAGGGGAGAGTATTCTTTGGCTCAAAAGGAGTACAAGGCAGCGGCAAAAAAGGCACCTGACAAGGCTCAACTGCAATTCAACCTCGGGGCCGCAGCATATAAGGGAAAAAATTACAAGGAGGCATTATCCGCCTTTCAGACTGCAATGAAAGCCCAGGAGGTCCCCCTCCAGAACAAGGCCTATTACAATATGGGCAACGCCCTCTACAGACAGGGAGAGGAGACAGAGAAATTAAAACCCCAGAATACCATCAAACGCTGGGAAGAATCGATCAAGGCCTATGATGGGGCACTGAAACTCGACCCGGATGATCAAGACGCGCGCTTCAATCAGGAATATGTGAAGAAAAAATTAGAAGCCCTCAAGAAGAAACAAAAACAAAATAAAAAGCAAAACAATAAGAGTTGTAAGGCCAACAACAAAAAGAAGGATAAAGACCAGAAGAAAAATAAGAACAAGAACCAGGACAAAAATAAAAACCAGGAAAAAGCAAAAGCAAAATCTGATAAGAAGGGACAAGAAAAGGGCAATAAGAACACTGCTCAGGCAAAAGCGAAAGAGAACAAAAAAAATAAACAGGATCGTTCTACCGCAGGGTCTAAGCCCGAAAAAGCAAAACAAATGAAATCAAAAGAGAAGGCACAAAAACCCTCTGCCCAGAGGGCTGAGAGGCGTCGAAGACCCGGCCGGATGACAGAGGATCAGGCACGAAACCTACTCGATTCCCTCAAGGGCGAAGAAAAAGCAACGCCCATGGTTGCTGGAAACAGAGGCAGGGGGAAAGGTCGTCAGGATAAAAAGAGGAGGGACTGGTGATGAGAAGCCTTAGAATCGAGCTGATTAAGGCAATTGAATGGGACAGAATCATAATTGCAAGAACATGCTTCCTAATCGTGGTCTGTACCCTGATCCTTTTTGCCGGAGGCGCCCAGGCTCAAGGCCTTGCCGGAGATATCTCTGCCCGGGTGGAACCGCAGGAGATTGCACTTGGAGATGCTGCGATCCTGGCCGTTTATATCTCAGGTGAGCAAACCGGGGCCCCTTCTATCTCTCCGGTTGACGGGCTTCGATTTTTACCCATAGAACAGAGTAGCCAGTATCATTCTGTCAACGGCAGGATATCCTCGACTGTATCATATCTGTATCAGGTTCAGGCCGAAGGTTCAGGAGATTATACCATACCCCCGGTTAGGGCGAATATAAATGGTCGGATCAGAAAGACCGAGCCGATCGATCTCCGGGTGTCTGGACCAGGGCGCAGCAGAAACTCCAGCGCAGCATCTCTGCTCCCGCCCGATCCTAAGGTTGATAGACAGGCCGGGACTTCAAGCCATAGGCCGGGCGAAGAGAACCAGCTTGCATTCCTGCGAGTCACGCCATCAAAATACCGCTCTTACGTGGGTCAATTGGTGCCAATAGAAATCAAAGCATTTTTCCGTCAGGGGCTCCAGGCTACCTTGAATTCACTTCCCGTGATCAGCAATAATGCCTTTGCCTGCCAGCGATTGAGCAAAAAACCAACGCAGACCGAAGAGGTCATTGATGGCGTGCCCTATGTTGTACTGACCTGGCACACGGCCATGTCAGCGGTGAAAGAGGGTGAACATCCTGTTTCCGCGGAGTTAGCCGCAACCCTGATTATTCCCCAGACGTCCCGCCGTCGGCGCCCGGCCTTTGGCAGCAGTCTGTTCGATGATGATTTTTTTAATAGTTTCTTCAACACATCCAGAGAAGAGGCGGTCACACTGACGAGTAGCAGGCAGAATATGCGGGTATTGCCCCTGCCAAAAGCGGGGAGGCCTAAGAATTTCAGCGGGGCAGTGGGCCAGTTCAGGCTTTGGGCAAGCGCGAGCCTGAAGAGCTGTATGGTTGGGGACCCGATAACATTAAAGATGACAGTAAAGGGAGATGGTAATTTTGACAGGGTATCAAGCCCCCTGTTCACATCTCCCAAAGGATGGAAGACCTACACCCCGACCGCCTCCTTCAAACCTGCCGACAGCTCAGGCTACAAGGGAAAAAAACGTTTTGAACAGGCCATTATTCCGCTGGAAGCATCCATTAAGAAGATTCCGTCGGTGGAGTTCAGCTATTTTAATACAAACTCGGAAAAATATGTTACGCTGCGAACAAAACCGATAAAAATAAAGATCCAACCTGACTCCATACAGGCTAAGGGATCATCTCATAGAGATGCTATCCGGAAAGCATCCCTTGCCGGGACATCAGACTCTTCCGACTCAATGAAAACGCCCTCTGGCCTGGCGCCGATTCACATGGACTTAGGACCAGTTGTGAATAACCTGAGACCTGTTTTTGCCAACCCCTGGTTCATTGGGGCACAGGGCATACCTTTGGGCCTTCTCTTTGCAGGTCTTTTCCTGGGTAGACGGAATCGGAGGCTGTCCGATGATCCCGCATTGCTGAAAAGAAGGTACGTTAAGCAGAAAGTCGGCAAATCAATTAAAGAGATGGACAGGGCCATAGTCGGCCACGATGTCCCCGGGTTTTTCACTGCCTGCAGGTGTACGGCCCAGGAGCGGTTAGGGGAAATATGGTCCCAGGCGCCGGAGACCATTACCCTTGCCGAGGTGAAAGAGCGCCTGAGCGAAAACGCGGCAGGGGTTCGGCATGTCTTTGAAAACGCAGATGCAGTTGCCTACTCAGGCCAAACCTTCAGCCAGGAGGAGTTAAAACAGTTCAGGGACTTGCTGGTAAAGGAGTTGAAGAATTTGGGGACTTAGGTGTTGGGTATCGGGTACTGGGTATTGGGTATTGAGAACCTGGGTTTCCGCCCCGCTTCAACGAATTTCAATCGACAATCATAAATCATCAATCCAGACGGGGACTGAGAAAATGAATCTAACTAATATGAAAAACGCCAAGATTTTGCGCTTTCTCATTGTCACAGGAATGATTGCCCTTTTGAGCTGCGTTTCATTCACGAGCGTTTTAGCCCGGCAGGGTGACGATCTGTTTGCCCTTGGCAATGAGGCCTATGCAGAGGGGAAATATGACGAGGCTATTTTCTATTATAAAGGGGTGCTGGAACAGGAAGGGTATTCCGCCTCCCTCCTCTACAACATGGCAAACGCCTATTACCAAAAAAAGGACATTGGACAGGCTATTTTGCACTATGAGCGGGCACTCTATCTCGACCCGGGGAACACCGACATTCAGGCGAATCTTGGCCTGGCCCGCAAGGATTTTGGTCTGGTTTCTACGCCTGCGCCAGACTGGCAGCGGTTTTTTGACCTGCTCAATCTGAACTGGTGGGGCATACTCGCAAGTGGGGCCTTTGGCGTGTTCTCCCTGCTCTACCTTTTAAGAGGAATTCATCCCGGAATCCTCAAGGGAGCCTCCTTCAAGGTTCTCGCCACAGTCTGTCTCCTTTGCTTTATGGCAGGAGGAATCGGTGCGGCCATGCAGTACAAGAACATAAGCCGCGGAGTGGTTATTAAGGATAATGCCCACCTCCTTGTCTCCCCTTTTGATTCAGCATCCAGTTCAGCATCCATAAAGGATGGAAAGACTGTGCGGATAGCAAAGACCTACAGGGGCTATCTGCTTGTGGAAGGGGTCAATGGCAAATCAGGATGGATAAAAAAGAACTCTGTAGAGCCGGTTGTCCCCTCTGGGAAACTCTGGGAAACATAGTTAGTGCCTGGACAAAATAACTTCCCTGTTTCATAATCTTAATCATAATCATAATCTTACTCAAAACGATTATGATTAAGGGTACGATTAAGAGTATGAATCGAAAGACAAACAATCCCGCCTCAGGCGGGACTAAAGAAAGGAGAAATGCAATGAAATCAATTGAAATATTTAAGAGGTTCTTAACGGGAAAGATAGCTGTGACACTCATTATCTTGGTGGCCGGCTTTTTTGCCATCTCAGCCCTTTACTCAATTCCCGAAAGCCAGGCAATACCAAAGGATTTTCGGGCCGCACCGGAGAGCTTTACCGATCTGGCTGAAAAAAACAGCCCGGCCGTAGTCAACATAAGGGCGGAGAAGAATGGAAAGGGAGGTCCCAGCGTATACCGCCAATTCAAAAGAGGTCCTTTTCAAAAGGATGACCCTCTACACGATTTCTTTGAAAAATTTTTTGGCGGACGGCACCAAAAAGAATTCAAGCAAAGAAGTCTCGGTTCCGGATTCATCATTGACGAAGATGGTTATATCGTAACTAACAACCATGTTGTGCAGGGAGCAGACAAGATTAAGGTCATTCTCAAGGACGGACGGGAATTTGATGCTGAAATCAAAGGCCGTGATCCCAACACAGACCTGGCGCTCCTCAAGATAGAATCGGACAACGATCTCCCAACCATTGAGTTAGGCAACTCTGATACCCTCAGGGTCGGTGAGTGGGTCCTGGCCATCGGTAACCCCTTTGGCCTGGAGCACACCGTCACAGCAGGTATTATCAGCGCCAAGGGGCGTGTCATCGGTTCAGGCCCATACGATGACTTTATCCAGACCGATGCCTCGATCAATCCGGGGAACAGCGGGGGACCTCTTATCAGCATGGAGGGGAAGGTGGTGGGTATTAACACTGCCATTATTGCAGGAGGAACGGGGATAGGATTCGCCATCCCTGTTAACCTCGCCAGGGGGATTATTAAGCAACTACAGACCAAGGGCGAAGTTACCCGCGGCTGGTTAGGGGTAGGAATCCAGGATCTGACAAAAGAGCTGAAAGAATACTATGGAATGAAGAATGGGGAAGGTGTTTTGGTCACCCAGGTCTTTCCTGATGACCCGGCGGCAGAGGCAGGTATAGAACCCAAAGATATCATTTTAGAGGTTAATGGCCATAAGGTTAAAACCAGCCGGGAGCTCAGCCGGATGATTGCAGAGGCCAGTGTTGGACAAAAGGTGGACATTGTCGTATTGCGCGAGGGAAGCAAAAAGAAATTTAATATCGAACTTTCGAAAAGAAAAGACACAGAGATTTCTTCCAGAAACGATGAAATCCCCAAGAAAAACGAATTCGGCATTGCCCTCTCCAATCTGACACCTGAAATCGCCCGGCAGTTCAATTTAAAAGACGCCGAAGGGGTTGTTGTTGTTGGCGTTGAACCGGACAGCAAAGGTGAAAAGGCCGGCATACTCACTGGCGATATCATCAAAGAGATCAATCACGAAGACGTGGATGATGTGGATGAATACTCAAAAGAAATCGGAAAGATCAAGTCCGGTGAAACCGTATACATGTACATCCTCAGACTCAATAGGGGTTTTGTGGCAGTAAAACTAATCAAATAGCAGACCGGCGCGGGACATGTCAGGCAGACTCTTTATCCCAATGCCCCTGTGTCCTGCGCCTCATCCCCTCAAATTCCTCAGTTTGATCCGCCCCAACCGACTTTCCTCCCTAAGGCCTCTTCTCTTTGACTTCAGGTGATTTGCGGCCTTCGGCATATAAAGACTGACACTATATGCATATCAGGATACTTTTATTTACCACTGGATATTGAGGAATTGCATTTGTTTCCAAAACTTACATAATTTGCATGAATATTGATATCTGTGAAATGTGTAGGCCTGACACCCACATGCTTTTTAAAAAAAACTAATTATAAATATATACCTCGATCCTATCAAATGTTTTAGTTCTGGAAATAGTACGGGGG
>JAOZQV010000179.1 GCA_029932035.1 Deltaproteobacteria bacterium
GAACCCACGACCACTGAGGCCACAACCCAGTGCTCTACCAACTGAGCTACACCCACCATGAACTTTATAAATATAACAGAGGCGCTGCTCTTTTGCAAGGGTATTTTTTTGGTATCCTTAATCCCGCTTTCAGCGGGAAACACGTCGAAGATTCCCGCACATAGTGCGGGGGAAACCTGTGATCGGCTACTAAATATTTGACGATTCGCAAAAATTTCCCTATATTAGGGACATCCCGTTTCAGGGAAAGAATATCCTAACCAAGATTTATTTCCATAGGATTAGGAACGAGACTTCCAAAGGAGTGATCGAGTTATGGCAGCCGATAAACAGATTCTGTTCAGAAAATTGCCCGCTGTGGATCAACTATTGGCAAACCCGGTGATTGGAAAGGCCCTGGTTTCTCATCCAAAAGGGCTTGTGCTGAAGGCGATTAATCAGATCCTTGACGGTTTTAGGACGGATATTCGAGAGGGGAATATTGTCGAACCAGGGCCCGAATTAGGTCTTGATCCGGTCTCATTGCGAGTATTGAAAAGACTTGAACTGATATCCATGCCGAGTCTGAGAGATGTAATCAACGCCACAGGCGTGGTGGTACACACCAATTTGGGGAGATCCATCTTGCCTGAAAGGGCGCTTGAGCGGTTCAGGTCTATCGCCGGCGGCTACAGCAATCTCGAGTATGACCTGGACAATGGCACGCGGGGAAGCAGATATGTACACGTGGAGGAGATCCTCAAGGAGTTGACCTTGGCAGAAGCAGCCATGGTGGTTAATAACAATGCGGCCGCGGTGCTCATTGCCCTTGAGACCTTGGCCAAAGACCGCGAGGTGGTGGTGTCGCGGGGCCAGTTGGTTGAGATCGGCGGTTCCTTTCGCATACCGGATGTTATGCGTAAGAGCGGCGCAAAAATGGTGGAAGTGGGGACCACCAACAAGACTCATTTAAAGGATTATGAGGAGGTAATCGGTCCCGAGACAGCCCTCCTGCTGAAGGTCCATACCAGTAATTTTCAGGTGGTGGGTTTTACTGAAGAGGTGCCTATGTCGGAACTCGTTAAATTGGGAGAACGGCACGGAGTCCCTGTAATGGAGGATTTGGGGAGCGGATGTCTTGTTGATTTCTCAAATTACGGTCTAATCAAGGAACCAACTGTTCAGAAATCCTTAGTCCAGGGGGCGAATCTCGTCACTTTCAGCGGCGATAAACTGTTGGGAGGCCCCCAGGCCGGAATTATCTTAGGCCGGAGGGATTTGGTTACAGCCATCCGGAACAACCAGCTCACCAGGGCCCTCAGGATTGACAAATTGACCCTTGTGGCCTTAGAGGAGACCCTCAGACTTTACAGAGACCAGCGTCTTGCCATGAAAGAGATTCCTACCCTGGTGATGATATGTCAGTCCTACGATTCCCTACGGGGAAAGGCCGATCGCCTGTATAAGTTGGTCAGAGATATGAAAAGCAATAACTTTTCCATTGAGCTGATTGATGGCTCTTCAAAAGTAGGGGGCGGCGCCCTCCCTCTTCAGGAATTAAAGAGCAGGCTTTTATGCCTCATCCCTAAAAGACTTTCCTCACAGCAAATGGAGATCTGGCTCAGGGCCTATGCCCCCCCTGTGATTACAAGACTCGAAAGAGACAGAGTCATGTTCGACGTAAGGACTATCCAGGAAAGGGAATTTGAGATAATAGCCCGGGCCATCAAGGACCTCGCCGTTGCAGACCCAATAGAAGGGGGAGTCTAAGTTGGAAAATATTATTGAAAAGATTTTAGCAAGCTGCCTTAAAACCAATGATGAGTTTGTTCGCAAGAATGCATCAAAGATCGGCATGCTCGCTGAAAAGATTGCTTCAGCGTTCTTGGGAGATCGAAAACTCCTGATCTGCGGAAACGGGGGAAGCGCTGCCGATGCCCAGCATATGGCGGCGGAATTCGTGAATCGTTTTGAGCTTGAACGTCCTCCACTTCCTGCAATGGCTTTGACAACCGATACCTCAGTGATTACCAGTATCGGCAATGATTATTCTTTTGAGGATGTCTTTTCAAAGCAGGTGAAGGCCCTCGGAGTAGAAGGGGATGTTCTCCTATCCATAAGCACGAGCGGTAACTCGAAAAATGTCTTGTCTGCTGTGGCGGTTGCCAACAAGCAGGGACTGTACACAGCCGGGCTTCTCGGAAACAAGGGTGGAAAGCTGTCAACCGCGGTTGATATGGCCCTTGTTGTGAAGAGCGATGTGACTGCCCGTATCCAGGAGGCGCATATCCTAACAGAGCATATCATATGCCACCTGGTCGATTACATCCTTTTTCAGAAGCATCTGGGGGGTGAGTAGGATTAAATGAATAGACTTAAACCGATATCATTGGATGGCGTAAAATCGTACCCCCTTAAAGAGAGGGAGAGTAAGGTGAATATTGACGATTTTGCCCGTGCCTGGGAGTCCGGAGGTTCAATGAACCGGTGGTTGGAGTCCTTGCCGCGGATACTTGCGGGAAGGGATCTCCTCGAAATCCGGGATCGTATGGTCCGGGCTGCATTCGCAAACAAGACCATGATACTCTCCATGGGCGCCCATGCCATAAAGGTGGGTCTCAATCCGGTCATTATAGATCTGTTAGATCGCGGGATCATCAAGGGATTAGCCATGAACGGCGCGTGCATCATTCATGATGCTGAGTTGGCCATGGCAGGGAAAACCTCGGAGGACGTGGCCTCGGAAATCGGGGCGGGACGATTCGGCATGGCCGAAGAGACGGGGAGATTCCTGAACGAGGCGATCTCAGAGGGGGCAGAAAAGGGGTTAGGTTTAGGTGAATCTGTGGGGGCCATGCTTATTCGGGAGGATTTCCCCTTTAACCGGCACAGTCTTCTGGCAAGGGCATATGAGCTTGATATCCCGGTAACCGTGCATGTGGCAATGGGGACTGACATAATCCATTTTCATCCAAGCGCGGATGGTGCATCCATTGGCAAGGCTTCTCATCATGATTTTCGGGTATTCTCCCGTCTCGTTTCAGAGTTAGAGGGTGGAGTATTCATCAATCTTGGTTCTGCAGTGATTATGCCCGAGGTCTTTTTAAAGGCCCTGAGTCTTGTGAGGAATCTCGGTTATGAGGTCAGGGATTTTACAACAGTCAATATGGACTTTATTCAACATTATCGTCCCATGACCAATGTTGTTCACCGGCCCACCTTGGATGGGGGAAAGGGATTCAGCCTGACGGGCCACCATGAGATCATGTTTCCGTTATTGGCGGTTGCGGTCATTGAAGGGCTGGATAAAAAAGTATAAGGAAGGAAAAAGATAATGCCTATCTATGAATATAAATGTTCAAAATGCGATGAAGAATTTGAGGCCCTTGTTTTCAGGACAGATGAAGAGGTGGCCTGTCCCCAGTGTAAGGGAGAAGATATAAAACGTCTGATGTCGGCCTGTGGGTTTAAGAGTAGCGGGAGCTTTACACCCTCTTCAGGTTCCACTGATTGTGCAGGCTGTTCAAGCACCAATTGCAGCACTTGCCATTAGACAGTTAACAATTAGATTTTGTGTAAATCTAACAGAGCAGACAAGAAGCATAAAAGGTTTTCATTGTTTTTCTTTGCGAGCTTTGCGGCTTTGCGTGAGACCTTTATGGTTCCGGTAAATCCCGTTAATCCTGTCAAAAAAGGGCTTGATATGTTTCGGATCGGTTTTGGATATGATGTTCACCGGCTTGTTGAAGGACGTCCCTTGATACTTGGGGGAGTAGAGATCCCGTATGCTTTTGGTCTTGAAGGACATTCAGATGCGGATGTCCTGACCCATGCCGTTATCGACGCAATAATCGGGGCCTTGGGGGCCGGCGATATCGGCCGGCATTTCCCGGACACCGATCCTGCGTACAAAGGCGTTTCCAGTCTTTCGATGCTTGGAACCGTAATGGACATGGTCAAAGGCGACGGTTATCGATTGAATAATCTGGATACGACCATAACAGCTCAGGCCCCCAAACTTGCGCCCCATTTATCAAACATGCGGGGAAGACTATCCGAAATATTAGAGGCATCCATCGGACAGATAAACATCAAGGCAACGACCAGTGAGGGCCTCGGTTTTTGCGGAAAACGGGAAGGCATGGAGGCCTTTGCCGTGGTCAGTCTTGTGAAGGCCAAGACTCAAGGAGTAAACAAGTGACATTCAGGTTATACAATACTGCAACCCACAAGAAAGATACATTCCAACCCCTCGAAGAGGGCAAGGTCGGCATCTATGTGTGCGGGGTTACGGTGTACGATCTTTGCCATATCGGCCATGCGCGATCGACCATTGTGTTTGACGTTCTCACAAGGTATCTGCGGGCAAAGGGACTCGATGTTACCTATGTCCGAAATTTCACCGATGTGGACGATAAGATCATTGAAAGGGCGAGACTCTCAGGGAAGGATACCGGCAGTCTGGCCCAGGAGTTTATTGACGCTTTTTACGAGGACATGGCGGCTCTCAGGGTGTTGAACGCGGACGTAGAGCCGAAGGCCACCGAACATGTCGATGGGATGATAGAGATGATAGAGGCCCTTATTGACCGGGGCCATGCCTATGCGGAAGGCACGGGTGTATATTTTTCTGTAACGTCATTCAAAGGCTACGGCAGTCTTTCAGGGAGAAAATTAGATGATATGCGGGCAGGGTGCCGTATTGCAGTGGATGACAAAAAGAGACATCCAATGGACTTTGTCCTGTGGAAAAGCGCAAAAGAGGGCGAGCCTGAATGGTCTAGTCCCTGGGGGCCGGGAAGGCCGGGCTGGCACTTAGAGTGTTCGGTCATGAGCAACCGCTACCTTGGTCTCACCTTTGACATTCACGGGGGCGGTCGTGATCTTCTTTTCCCTCATCACGAAAATGAAAGGGCCCAGTCTATCTGCGCCAATGGCGGTGATTTCGCCCGTTACTGGGTCCATAACGGTTTTGTCACGGTCGAGTCGGAGAAGATGTCAAAATCGTTGGGCAACTTCCTTACTATCAGAGATGCCTTAAAGACCTATCATCCTGAAGTCCTCAGACTTTTCCTTATTTCCAAGCAATACAGAAGCCCTCTTGATTTTTCAAAGAACGATGTATTGGGACTTCAGTCAGGGCTTGTGCGGATCTATCGAACGATCCAGCGATTGGAAGAGATAACAGGGCCTGACGAGAAAACGTCTCATGGAGAGTCAAAGACGTTTTTGGCAGGGGAGTTTCCTGAAGGTTCTTTAATCGGTAGATTTATTGATATGATGGATGATGATCTTAACACGTCCGGGGCCATCGGTCTTGTATTTGAAAAGATCAGGGATATGAACAGGGTCATGGATTCATTTGATGGTAAAGTTGATGAGGAAGCGCTTATACGTCTTAATAACGACCGGGATCAATTGAATCTTATCGGCCGGGTTCTGGGTCTGTTTCAGGAAAGACCGGATTCCTTTTTTGAACGATTGGCTGAAACTTCTACAGATATAGACGATTCACGAATCGAGGATCTGATCAAGGAACGTTCTGATGCCCGATTACTGAAGGACTGGGCAAAATCAGATGAAATCCGTGACAGGCTAAAGGAAATGGGTGTTATCTTAGAAGACGGCCCAGGAGGAACTACCTGGAGGCTCGATGTTTGAGATCGAGACCGATCTTGCGCCCTGCGGAGATCAGCCTCAGGCGATTGAGAGCCTTATAGAAGGAATAGACAAAGGATTAACACATCAGGTCCTTCTCGGGGTCACAGGATCCGGCAAGACCTTTACAATGGCCCACGTTATCGCAACTGTCCAAAGACCTGCCCTGGTTATCGCACCCAACAAAACTTTAGCTGCTCAACTGTACGGGGAACTGAAAAGCCTGTTCCCCCACAATGCTGTTGAATATTTTGTCAGCTACTACGACTATTACCAGCCCGAGGCCTATATCCCCCAGACAGACACCTACATCCAGAAAGACTCCCACATCAATGAACAGATCGATAAGATGCGACACGCAGCTACCAGGTCCCTCTTAGACCGGGAAGATGTGATCATTGTGGCAAGCGTCTCGTGCATCTACGGTCTCGGCTCGCCAGAGGCATACTACGATATGCTTCTCTGTCTCGAAAACAATACCCGCATGTCGAGGGAAGATGCCGTCAGAAAATTGGTGGATATTCACTATGAGCGGGGGGATATGGATTTCTTCAGGGGCCGCTTTCGCGTGAGGGGGGATGTCCTTGATATCTATCCGGTCCATGAGGAGGACCGGGCAGTGAGGATCAACTTCTTCGGTGATGAGGTGGAATCGATTCAGGAGATCGATCCGCTGACCGGAAAGGCAATTGCCACCCTCAACCGTGTTGTTATTTATCCTGCCACCCATTATGTTACCACGGTGGATATCAGAGAGCGGGCGATCCGGCAGATCAAGATAGAACTCAGCGAGCAGGTCGAATATTTCCGTAATTCAGAGAAACTCATAGAGGCCCAGCGTATAGAGGAGCGTACCCGGTTTGACCTCGAGATGATGGCGGAATTGGGTTACTGCCACGGGATAGAGAACTACTCCAGGCACCTCACCGGAAGGGCGCTGGGAGAGTCCCCTCCAACGCTTCTCGATTACTTCCCCAAGGATTTCCTGGTGATCATAGATGAAAGCCACATTACAATTCCGCAGGTAATCGGGATGTACAAGGGAGACAGATCAAGGAAAGAAACTTTAGTCGGTTTTGGTTTCCGCCTTCCCTCGGCCCTTGACAACCGGCCACTCAAGTTTGAGGAATTCAAATCAAAGGTCAACCAGGTCATCTATGTTTCAGCCACACCCGGGCCTTATGAACTCGAGAGGGGCGAGATGATCGCTGAACAGATTATCAGACCAACAGGGCTGATCGACCCGGAAATCGAGGTCAGACCTGCCACAAACCAGGTGGATGACCTGTTGGGCAGAATCCGAGAAAGGGTTGAACAGGGCGAAAGGGTCCTTGTCACTACCCTGACCAAGAGGATGGCAGAAGACCTGACAGAGTACTATGCGGATCTGAACGTCAGGGTGCAATACATGCACTCGGATATTAAGACCATTGAGAGGATGGAGATCATCAGGGACCTTCGATTGGGCGTCTTTGACGTATTGGTGGGCATCAACCTTCTGCGCGAGGGTCTGGACCTCCCGGAGGTCTCCCTTGTGGCTATTCTCGATGCAGACAAGGAGGGTTTTCTGCGCTCTGAGAGATCTCTTATACAGACCTGTGGCAGGGCTTCAAGGAATATTCACGGCACTGTTATCCTCTACGCAGACAAAATAACCGGTTCCATGGAGAGGGCCATTAAGGAAAGCGCCCGGCGTCGCGAAATCCAGTTGGAATATAACAAAGCCAATGATATTACCCCTGTTTCTATTCAGAAGAATATTGATAACATCTTAGAGTCCCATTACGAGGCCGATTATGTAACCGTGCCGGCCGTGGCAGAAGAGGAAGAGCTGTATATGACTCCGGAGCTTTTGGATAAGATGATAGAGGATCTCAAG
>JAOZQV010000180.1 GCA_029932035.1 Deltaproteobacteria bacterium
GAGCGTTTGGCATGAAATTGTCGACGAGGAGCCGGTACGGGACCAGAATGATGCTGGACCTTGCACAGCGCTATGATCAAGGTCCTGTACAGATCGGGGATGTTTCAAAACGTGAGAATATATCTGTCAAGTATCTTGAACAGCTCATTATACCGCTTAAGAAGGCCCACTTGATCACAAGCGTCCGTGGTCCTAAAGGGGGGCATATGCTATCCAAGCCCCCCGAAGAAATTACCGTTGGGGAGATCGTCAGGATACTCGAGGGTGGAATCGATCTGAGCAGTTGTATTGAAAATCCCGGTGTGTGCGACAGGACCAACCATTGTTTGACTCGTGGCGTCTGGGAAGAGGCCACGAAAGCGATGTATGACAAACTCAATTCTGTAACTTTGTCTAAGATGATCAATGATGAAAATAGTCTCAATTGCCATGAGTAAGAAAAAGGGGACGCCCAAGGTGCAGGTGGAGAAGGCCTCTCTTCTTGAAGGTCATGGTCTTGAGGGAGATGCCCACGCAGGACCATGGCATCGCCAGGTGAGTTTTCTTGCGGCGGAAAGCATCGAAAAGGCCCGGAATCAGGGACTTGATGTTGGTTTTGGAGATTTTGCAGAAAATATTGCCACATCGGGCATTGACTGGCAGGATATCCCGGTGGGCGCCCGGATTAGCCTTGGAGATGCGGCGCTTGTGGAGATCACCCAGAAGGGGAAGGAATGCCACAACAAATGCGCTATCTATTATCTGGCCGGGGACTGTATCATGCCCCGTGAAGGGATCTTTGGCAGAGTGCTCAAGGGCGGGGAAGTTCGTTGTGGAGAGCCTGTTCGTGTTTTGAAGGATTGTTGATTTATGGATGTCGAAGATCCCGTCTTTAGCGGGATTGATTGAATAACGATTGAAAAACAAGAGAGCACCCATGAAAAGCGGAAAATTTGCGCCAAGAATAATGGCATTGCTCCTCGCTTTCTTTCTTACAACTGCCGGCGCTGCCCAGGCGCTGAACATTTCTAAATGTAAGGCCGAATGCTGTCAGAAAACACAGAAAAAATCTCATCATAGGGGCTCAGCCCATAGACTATCTGCTCATCCTTCCCTTAAACTTAAATTACCCATCCTTTTATGCGACCCGATCCAGCAATTCAGGGCGCTCGCATCAAAAACACTTGAACAACAAAGCTGCCATAACGGGACCGTCCCCCCATGTTGCGAGATGGCGCAAGCCAACGGCAAGGTCGAGGGTTTGATTTCCACATCGCTGTCTCGGCCTGATCGGCTTTTGGACGCTGGCCCTGTGTGCATCCTTTCCGAAGCACACGCAACAGACAATACAATAAATACAGCTTCCGCAAGGTATTCGATACCTGCAAGGGCCACGCCTGTCCCCCTATATCTCAAGAACTCTACCTTCCTTTGTTGAACAGATCGGTCTGGTTTCGGCTTGAACTTCTTACCGACAACCCGGCGCGCACATCTGCCTGTTTTTCATCATTCACTTCCGCAGACACGGCGTACACTGCGAGAAAATCAATCCTGATATTATGGGGTTTAACATAATTTTTGGTGACGCAGATTTCCGCAGAAATGCGCAGACAATCATTAGGATGCAAAGGAGTCATCAAATATGTCGAAAAATCGAAAAAAAAACGTTGCTGAAAAGAGCGCTGAAAAAAAAGCCATTATCCTTGGAACAAAAAGAAAAAATCGCCTTCCGGTGCTTTTGGTTTCCGGTTTCGCCGTCCTGGCGATTGCGGCGGCTCTCCTTTTTATGCCCCGCAATAATGGGGGGGAGACCGTTGCTGCCAAATCACCTAAGATGGACGTCTCCGCAACCTCTGTTACCTATCCTATTGAACTCTTTGCAGATGGGAAGGCCAGGCATTTTAGCTACAAGGTAAACGATACCATTACCATCCAGTACTTTATCCTCAAGAGTTCTGATGGTGTCATACGCGCCGCTTTTGATGCATGTGATGTCTGCTGGCCGGCTGGAAAGGGATATCAACAGTCTGGCGATGTCATGATTTGCCGGAACTGCGGTCGTAAATTCGCTTCAGTGATGGTGAACGAGGTCAAGGGAGGATGCAACCCCGCGCCACTTAATAGAAAAGTTGAGGATGGAAAGGTGGTATTGCAGATTAATGACATCCTTTCGGGAAAACAATATTTCGATTTCTCAAAACGGGGGTAAAAATGAATCTAAGAGATATTGCGTTTAAGAATCTCTTGCGTCGGAAGGCAAAGGCCTTATTCGTTCTTGCAGGACTTGCCATAGGGGTGTCAACGGTGGTCGCTTTAATAAGCTTTGTAGATGCAATGACCGAAAACATAAATCATAAACTTGAGAAATACGGGGCCAATATCCTGATTGTCCCAAAAACCGAAAACCTTTCGCTCACCTATGGCGGACTCTCCTTGGGCGGTGTTTCGTTCGAGATGCAGGAAATCCGTGAACAGGACCTGATCAAGATACGATCAATAAAGAACGCCGCAAATGTGGCCGGTCTGGGACCTATGGTTTTTGGTGTGGTAAATGTGGAAAACCACAGGGTCCTGTTAGCCGGTGTTGACTTCGAGGCCAACTGGATTCTGAAGCCATGGTGGAAGATCGATGGGACTATTCCGGGCGAAAACGGCGTTGTTTTGGGGTCTGAAACCGCCGCTGTTCTGGGTTTGAATCAGGGCAGCCCTGTGACGATAAAAGGGAGGCAACTCATCGTTTCCGGAGTTCTGAAACCGACAGGATCCCAGGATGACCAGTTGATTTTCATGCCCCTTAAAACAGCACAGGCCGTTCTGAACAAGGAGGGGCTTGTTTCTATGGCAGAAGTGGCTGCCCTGTGCAAGGATTGCCCAATTGATGCCATGGTAAAACAGATTTCGGACGTGGTTCCCGGGGCCAAGGTCATGGCCATCCAACAGGTGGTAAAGGGCCGCATGGAGGCCCTGGCCCAGTTCAAGAAATTCTCTTATGGAGTTTCTATAGTGGTTTTGCTGGTAGGCAGCCTCGTAGTCCTGGTAACCATGATGGGGAGCGTAAGGGAAAGGACGGAGGAGATCGGTATCTTCAGGGCTATCGGGTTTCGGAAAAGCCATGTCTTCAAAATCGTCCTCCTCGAAGCCGGGTTTATTTCCGCAGCGGCGGGCATTCTTGGCTATATAACCGGGTTCGCTCTCACAAAAGGCGCCATGCATTTTTTTTCAGAGAGCGGGGGCGCCTCAATTCAACCAAGCCTTGAGCTGGTGGGCGGGGCCCTTGCCTTAGCCGTTCTGGTGGGTCTTATGGCAAGCGTCTACCCTGCCTATCTGGCCTCACGCATGGATCCCAATCAGGCATTGAACGCAATTTAGGGGGTGAAACGTGAGTTATATAAGAGCAGAAAACCTGTCAAAACAATATGGGAGCAGTGACGCGGCCGTAATGGCCCTTCACAATATGGACTTTACAGTGGAATCTGGTGAATTTGTCAGTATAATGGGGGAGTCGGGCGCAGGGAAATCAACCCTCCTCTCTATAGTGGGGGCCATGAATCCCCCAAGCTCGGGCAAGTTTGTGGTAGACGGGATTGACGTCTACCGCCTGGGATCTGAGAAGAGAACGGATTTTCGAAGGGAGTTTATTGGGTTTGTGTTCCAGAGCTTTCATTTAGTACCGTATCTTACGGTTGTGGAAAACGTCATGCTTCCGCTGACTACAGTGAAGGTGAGTAAGAAAAGGAAACGAGTTCTTGCTGAGGAAGCACTGGATCAGGTAGCTCTGGCAGGCAAAGAAGATCGTCTTCCGAGCCAGATTTCAGGAGGAGAAAAGGAACGGGTTGCCATTGCCCGTGCAATCGTGAATGACCCGCCAGTGATACTGGCTGATGAGCCGACCGGAAACCTTGATTCCACAACAACACACGAAATCATGGGCCTTTTCCAAAGACTCAACCAGGAGGGCGCAACCATACTCATGGTAACCCACAGCCAGGATTGTGCAGCTTATGCAAAAAGGATTTTGCGGGTATCAGATGGTCGGTTGGTTGAAAAAGATATTTAAGGTTTGTGGAGGCCTTATGTCTCAGCAGAACAATTGTAGTAATCAGGGCTGGCGATCTAATGTTCCTCGCCTGTTTGCCGGGGCCGTGGGGATTGTTTTGCTCTCTGCGGCTTTTATAAAGATGATGGATATGAATCTGTTCATCCGGCAGATGGGAGATTATGGCATCATATCCAATTATCTCCTTCTAAGCATAGGCGCCCGGGGATTGATTGCTCTCGAATGCACCCTTGGGATCGGATTGGTGATTTTTTACAGGCCTAAACTGACGCTCCTGCTGACATCAGCGTTGCTGTTGATCTTTGTAGGGGCATCCGGCTGGGCCTGGTTGACGGACGCCACAAGAGACTGCGGGTGTTTCGGCGCGTGGATTAAACGTACCCCGGCAGAAGCGGCGCTTGAAGGACTGATCATGTTGGCGTTAACAGTCATTTCCTGGACCATATCCCATCCTTCACGAAAATCCGAGGCTCGGCTAAAGGCCTGGGCCATAGCGGCTGCCTGCCTCGCCGGGTTGATTCTACCTTTGGTATTTGGTTCTCCCTTAACACGAGTCGACCCGAACCAAACCAGGGCAGGGGACATTCTTTTAGGCGACTTTCAGATTGAAGGACTGGATCGTATTGACCTGGCCCATGGCGATTACCTTATTGTTTTAATGAGCACCGACTGTTCACATTGCCGAGATGCAGTCGACGCACTAAACTGGCTCGCAGAAGACCCTGATCTGCCCGAGGTTATTGGTGTGTCCTCCAACGGGGAGGACCAGCTCAAGACGTTTCGGAAAGAGCTTAAAACCATCTTTCCGATTGGACTCATCACTGAGGAAGATTTCTGGCGTCTGCTGGGAGATGGGGGTACGCCCAGAACCTTCCTTGTGCGCGACCGGGTGGTGCAAGAGGTGTGGGATACTGAAATCCCCGATGAAAATACGATTAAATCTATCGTAGCCGTTCAAGGGGAACCTGTGTAAACATGTAGAAAATAGCTTGGAGGTGGTATGGCCAAAAAAAAGAAACCGACGGACAATACGTAAAAAAGGAGGCCGTACTGGTTGTTGCACTTGTTGCTCTCATAGTGGGTTTCCTGACACGAGATAATCCTGAATGGCAGTTGCGGCCTTGCGTCCGTCACCCATGGCCAGTATGACACTCGCTCCAAAACCCGCGATGTCTCCGCCTGCATAAACGCCTGCTTTGGTGGTGGCCATGGTCTCTTTGTCAACCACGATATATCCGCGCTTGTCAGTTTGCAATCCGGGCGTTGTGGCGGTGATCATTGGGTTGGGTTGCTGCCCAATGGCCATTATTACGGTATCCACCTCCAGAATCTGCTCCGAACCCGCAACCGGAATGGGACGTCTCCTGCCGGAGGCATCCGGTTCTCCCAATTCCATGCTGATAAGTTCTATGGACGTGACACGCCCTGACCCGTTACCGATGATACGAGTGGGGGACTTCAACAGTTCAAATTTGAGGCCCTCCTCCTCCGCATGGCGGATCTCCTCATCTCTCGAGGGCATTTCCTCCTGCGACCTTCTGTAGATCAACGCCACTTCATCCGTTCCTAATCTAAGGGCAGTTCTTGCCGAATCCATTGCCACATTCCCCCCGCCGATGACCGCAATCCTTTTGCCGAGAAACATGGGCGTG
This sequence comes from Deltaproteobacteria bacterium, assembly GCA_029932035.1. Classification (GTDB taxonomy): domain Bacteria; phylum Desulfobacterota; class DSM-4660; order Desulfatiglandales; family Desulfatiglandaceae; genus Desulfacyla. The sequence continues at coordinate 5,689 of JAOZQV010000180.1, forward strand.
TCCCATTCGGGGAAGCTGTAGGCGCGCATGAGGTTAGATCTGGTCAGGTATTCATTGGCCGAATAGACGCCGATGAGGTTTTCCCCAGGGATATCCATGAAAATTGGTGCGCCTGCACCAACCCCAATGAAGACGGCATCGTGCATCTCGAGCATTTCATCCACGGTCAGGGTTTTTCCAATGATCTGATTGAGTTTTATCTCAACACCCAATCTTCTAAGCCCATCAATCTGTTCAGCCACAATGGCCTTGGGCAGGCGGAATTCAGGGATACCGTATATGAGTACTCCGCCAGCTTCATGCAGTGCCTCGTAAATGGTAACACCATGGCCGAGCTGGATGAGATCTGCTGCAACCGTAAGACCTGAAGGTCCCGATCCAACTATGCCCACGCTCATCCCCGTGGGCGGCGCTTTATCCGGAAGGACTTCGCCGTGCTTCCTTTCCCAATCTGCCACAAACCTCTCCAGGTTTCCTATCCCTACGGATGCCCCCTTCTTCCCGACCAGGCAGGGACCTTCACACTGGTCGGACTGGGGACAGACCCTCCCAGTTATGGCGGGGAGCAGATTCTTTTCCTTCACAAGTTTTACTGCCCCCCTGATATCACCCGTAGAGACCCTGTCTACAAATCCGCCGCAGTCAATCCCCACGGGGCAACCTCTTTTACAGGGCCTTTTCTTGCAGTTGAGACAACGGTCAGCTTCATCCTTAGCCTGGTCCAGGGTGTATCCCAGGGGCACCTCCCGAAAGTCTTCCACACGTTCAAGGGGCAACCTTTCACCTACGGGAATACGATCAAGCCTCAGTGTCTTTTTTTTGATTTTTTTATCCAAGGGATTTCCTCCCATTTATCCATCTACTTGTCTCCATGATATTCGAGATACTGATTATAAGACTGTTTTTCATGCTCACGGTATGCGGTCAATCTCATTGTCAGATCCTTAAAATCCACTTTATGCCCGTCAAATTCAGGGCCATCAACACAGGCGAACCTGGTCTTCCCCCCCACGGCAACCCTGCACGCACCGCACATGCCCGTTCCGTCAACCATGATAGGGTTTAAGCTGACTAATGTCTTTACTCCATAGGCCCTGGTCAATTCACTGACAGCGAACATCATAGGGACAGGACCAATGGCAATCACCTGGTCAACATCTCCCCTGTCCAGATATTCTTTAAGGGGTTCAGTAACCAGTCCGGGGCGTTTGTAGGAGCCATCATCTGTGGTAACGACTATTTCATCGGATACGGCAGCGACTTCATGCTCCAGGACAAGGAGGTCTTTGGATCTGGCGCCAACGATTGAAAAAACCCTGTTTCCCACCGCCTTCATCCCCTTGGCTATAGGGTATGCCACCGCAGTCCCAATGCCACCACCTACCACTACTACCGTGCCAAATTGTTCAATCTCGGTGGGCTTCCCGAGAGGCCCTGCAAAATCCAGGATTTTGTCACCTCTCTCTAATTGTGAAAGCATGTGGGTTGTTTTCCCCACAACCTGGAAAACGATGGTTACGGTCCCCTCCCTTGGGTCGGAATCAACAATGGTAAGGGGAATGCGTTCTCCCCTTTCATCGACCCGAAGGATGACAAACTGGCCCGGCCTGCGCTTCTTAGCAATATCGGGTGCAATGACCTTGAGCCTGACAATCTGGGGTGTCAGGACCTCTTTTTCCACTATTTCCGGCATTCGACCCTCCCTTTTACTCTCTCTGATCCACAATCAGGTCAGTGTTCAAATATCTTTTTTCTGTGTCGGAGGCACGCCTTCAGTTCTCCCTAA
>JAOZQV010000181.1 GCA_029932035.1 Deltaproteobacteria bacterium
TCATGCCCTCGAGCACCTGGTGGGGGGTGGCTTCCAGTATGGATCGGTCCATAAAGGCGCCTGGATCGCCCTCGTCCGCGTTGCATATGATGTATTTCTGATCCGCCTCGACCCCAGCGCAGAAGCTCCATTTTATCGCGGTGGGAAACCCGGCGCCTCCGCGTCCTCGAAGGCCGGCTTTCTTTATCTCTTCTATGACTTCCCCTGAGGACATGCCCTCGAGGACCTTTGGAGCGGCCCTGTAAACCCCGGAATCTATGGAATCCTGGATGACCTCCGGGTTTATGTGGCCGCACCTTGCAAGCACTATGCGCTCCTGGTTGGCATAAAAGGGAATGTCCTTGTACCTTGCGATGGCTTCGTCCGTTACAGGGTCCCTGTAAAAGAGTCGCTCAACGGGCAGACCGTTTATGAGATGGGACTCCACGATCTCCGCACAGTCCTTTTCCTGTACCTCGGAGTAGAATATGCCATCAGGTTCTATGATAACTATGGGACCCCGCTGGCAGAAGCCGTGGCACCCGGTGAGCTTCATCTCGATGCCGGCGAGCCCGGCATTCTTGACCTCTGCCTCGAGGGCGTCGTAGGTGGGAACGGCGCCGGATGACACGCACCCGGTCCCCTGGCACACAATAATGGTCTTTTTATTCCCCATTGGCTTCCTCCTTTTCAGATGCACCCCGCACCTTCTTGAGCACCCGCGATGCCTTCTTGGGTGTGAGCCTACCATGCACGTCTGAGTTCACCGTGATGCAGGGCGCAAGGGCGCAGCAGCCTATGCACGCCACGGTCTCGAGAGAAAAATCGCCATCTTCCGTGGTCTCGTTTTCCTCGATTCCCAGCTCCCGTTCCACATGTTCGAGGATCTGGTCTGCGCCCCTAACGTGGCAGGCCGTTCCCCGGCAAACGCACACATGATTTTTCCCTAACGGCGTGAATCGGAACATGGTGTAGAAGGTTGCTACACCGTAGATCTTTGAAAAGGGGACCCCGGCAAACTCCCCGATCCTGCGCATCGCCTCCTCGGGAAGAAAGCCCAGTTCCTCCTGGGTCTTCTGAAGCAGGGGAATGATTTCATCGGCCGTTCCCCGGAACTCGGAAAAAGTCGCGGACAATTGCTCTTCCATATTTCAACAGGCTCCTTGAATTATTAGCAGTCAGTGATCAGCGGTCAGCAAAAACCCTACGGAAACCGCCCATTGATCTGAGTGCTGTGTGTTGTATGGACAATAGCGACGTAACTAAACACATAGGACGAAAAAAAGCAAGCCCTAAATCCGGCGAAGCCGGAATTCGCGCCATCATTTTCCTGATAGGTCTTTAAAAAATTTAAAGAATTTCTTGAAATATCTAATCTAACTGGATCGTAAATTATGAGCAAACATGATGTGATTTAAACAAATAGTTCTATAGGTACTAAAAGGGTAGTCCAATCGCATTGCAGAGGAACTTGACAAAAGGGGTCCCCTCTTTGCATATATCGGCGAAATCCTTTGGGAACCCAGGACTCGTGACGGCCTTATGAGTCAGGGTGGTCATTCCGATAAAGTCCTTCCTTTTAAGATCTCCAATTAAGGGATGATCAGGGTCATAACCCCTTGGAGCCCGATGAAGTGATTCCCCGGCCAGGTTAAACCTGCTGCGAAAAGGTTTTCCCTCCACCGCCTTTTTCCAGCCTGAGGGATCTTCAATGATTGCATCGCGGATCTTCCCGAGTGTCGTAGAATCGGGGCGCCAGATACCAACACCGGCAAACACATTACGCGTTTCTAAATGAAGATAGTATCCAGGGGCATGTACGTCCTTTCCCTGGTTGTGGCGAAGCTGGATGCCCGTGTTATTCTTGTAAGGGCTTTTGTCTTTCGAAAAACGAACGTCCCTGTATATCCGGAACAGGGAGCCGCCTACTGGTCGCGGGTCCGCAGTAAACTGCCTGCTGATTTTTCTTAGAAGCGGGTCAAAGTCAATAATGAAACGGATGGCCGGGTCCTTAACATGCTCTTCATACCTCTTTTTGTTTTGTTGAAACCATTGCCGGTTGTTATTCTCGGCCAATTCCCTTAAGAACGCAAATGTTTCAGAGCTGAAATAACGATTAGTTACCATGTTTTCCTCCCTACGGCGTGGCGGTTGGCATCTCTTCACCGGCCATTGGAAAAAGTGTTTCAGGCGCTCCCAGAACTGTCCGCCCAGGATAAACAGGCCCGCAATGAAGGCGGATGCAACAAGGTAGAAGGAAGGCATCCAATGATTTCCCCCCGTGATTTTTATCAGCCCGGTGTCTACCATGGGGCCTGTTCCGCCAAAAAGGGCCATGGCGATGGTGTTGGCCGATAGTGCCAGGTGCATGGGGACCTTCAGCTAAGCTGGAGACTCAAGGGATTGTTGAGCCCTTAATGGCTGAAATTGATGGGCAACTTTCCACCGCCGAGCCACTTTTTGTGCAGATAGTAGGCCATTAAGATCCCCAGACCAATGATAACCCATCCCTCATACCGCCCCAGGTTGACCACCAGGGCAAAGGCCACCATAAACAACCCCGGGGTGGCTAAGAAGAGATAGGGGGTTCCAGTGTAGTAGGCAAACTTGACTGCCGCAGCCAGACTGAACAAAAAGCCCACCAGCACAGAGATGGCATAGAATGCAACGATGATTAACTCATTAGCCCCTGCCAACAGCGTCAGTAATATGGCCGCACCATGAACGATAAAGATTGACCTGTAATCTGTACCAATTGGATTGCTTAGAAAAGGGGGGAGTGCTTTTGATCGAACAAGTGTACGAAGCATTCCGCTTCCCGCGACCGCGCCGCTGGCAGATCCGGACAGAAGGATGCCCACGCTGAAAAAAGTCAGCAGTTGTGAAGCGACGCTACCCGGAAGGAGTTTTGAACGTGTCCACAGGTGGAAGAGCGTATTCTTGTGACTGGGTTCCAGTTCGAGAATTCTTGTTGTATTGGCAATATCGTACGTTACAATACTTGTGAAAGCCAGGACCATAATAACTGTCCCAACACCCATAGAAACCCTTACCCATCTGGGTTTGTCAGCTTCGTGGGACAGTCCGGCGACACTTGCTTCGAAACCCGTGAGCAGGGCAAATCCACGAACAGCACCAAACAGTATGACACCGATCGTGGCAAACCCCTCTAATGCCGATGTATCCGGAATGTGAACATTATGGACCAGAGGCATGAGTTCTTTCGCATTGGGCAGAATAGGAAGGAAGACCGTAAATAGCACAAGAATCATGAAGCCGAATGTTGTTGCTGCAAAGACGTACCGGCCCTTGGTTCCACACCGCATCAGGATAGCCACGGCGCCGGCAACAAACAGTGCGAACAAAAGCCTGTCTGCCAGGGCAGAATACGCCCCAAAATCCAGCCCGAACGTGTACCCGCGGGAAACCAGTGCGGCAACCGCGGCAGCCATCGTAATTGCGTCAGTCAGGACAAAGTCCTCGATCAAACTTGCAGCAGCAAACATGGCTGACCTTACGCCCAGCATTTCATAGACCAGGCCGGGTCCCCCTTCACCTTTGTTAAATCGTATGCCAATGGCTATGTACCCCAGAGACACGGAAACGGCCACCGCAATAACAAACAGCATCGTGGGAACGATCAGGGCATAGCCCACTGTTCCCAAAGCACTTTCAATGGCATAAAATGGGCTGGTGGCCGGGTCGGCAACGATCAAACCGATGTAGGCGAATATCAGGATCAAAAGTGATACACGGCCAGTTTTGTCTGTTGTGCCTTTGTCGGTTTTCATATAGAGTACCTGCAAAGGTCTATGTCTATATATTGACCGTTACGATCGGGCACGGAGCGTGTCCTATCATATGGCGATAGTTTGAGCCGAACACGATTTCTCCAATGGCAGATCTTCTCTTGAATCCTACGACCATCTCGTCGATGTCGTTTTCTTCTGCAAATTTAACAAGGTCTTCGCCTGGACTTTTCTCGCGCACCATTACATGCAGCTTATAAGGAATTCCCTCCCGCTCCAAGGAGGTTTGAAGGCGGTCCAGCCGGTTTTGGGCCTCTTCATTGGCCAGTTTTCCGGTTTCATCGAGAGAATGCCCGACAACCGAGGTCACGATATGGAATTCGGCATTAAATGCTTTGACATGCTCTTTGGCCACTTCCAACACCTTATCAGCCGTGAAGTAGGCATTGTATCCCAGCATGATCCTCATTTGCTTTTTGATCATATGCAGCACCCCCCGTAAAAGATTTCATGAACGGTCCATTAGGCCATGGTAGAAAGCCATACTGTCTAAACTTAGCGCGTGTCCATCCGGAAACGGGAAATGGGACACGCACGAGGTGGCAGGATTGTCTGTGTTTGATACCGGAATGTATTAAAAACGCGTTCGTGTGTCAAATCAAATGAGAATGCACAGCAGATGCTGTGCATTCTCAATGGGATGCTTCTTTCAATCACCCAACACGACTCTGTAGCCCAAAAACAGAAAGGACGTATTCCCTTCACGTTTCACTGACACTTTAGTTTAGATGCCATTTCACGCGATTCAATCCGTTAGATTTCCGAACCCTTTTCAAAAGCCGGGAAGATGTTTACCCGAGGCGGTTTGAGAGTAAAAAACCGGGTAAAAGCGGCTACCAGTCTGGCCTTTCAATTTCCGGGAAGAAATAGGGGAGGGACTCACCAACGGTGAAGAGGGAGCCGCAGACCACGATGAGGTCCCGGGGCTCGGCAATCTCTTTTGCCCTGGTCAGGGCGTCGGTCAGGAAAGGTGCTATCTCCCCTGGTTTTCCAAAGGGGAGGGTTTTTGCCATCAGGATCTCAGGTTCGGCTGCTCTTGAATAAACGGGTTTTGTGCAGATCAGATAATCAGCCAAAGGGACAATGGCCCGCATCATGGCGCCGATTGCCTTGTCCTCCATCACCCCGATCACCAGGACCAGCTTTCTGTATCTGAAACCGGCCCGTATGGAACGGGCCAATGCCCGTAATGCCGCAGGGTTGTGGGCACCGTCCAACAGAATGGTCGGATTCGTCTCTACAACCTGCATCCGGCCCTGCCAGGTAGTGTTCTGCAATCCCTTTCGGATATCTTCCTCAGAAACAGCAATCCCCTTTTCGACCAGTCTTTCGATAATTCCTAATGCGAGGGCCGCATTTCGGGCCTGAAGCATGCCTGTCAGGCCGAGACGGAGCCCTCTCATCCTGAGTCCCAGGCCCCTGTAGTGAAAGCCGGACGCGGTAGTCCTGCACCCTATCTCTTTTCCCACGCGCCAAAGGGGAGCCTCTCTCTCCTTGGCAATGGCTTCCAAGGTCCTTATCACGGAGGACTGGGTGGCAGCGGTGACCACATCAACCCCTCTCTTGATAATTCCCCCCTTCTCTTTGGCAATATCCAAGAGACGGTTCCCGAGAAAGTCCTGATGCTCCATGGAGATATTTGTGATCCCGGAAACCAGTGGCGCGATCACATTGGTGGCATCGAGCCGCCCCCCCATGCCCACCTCCATAATGGATAGGTCGGTGTTTTCGCGGGCGAAATAGACGAGGGCCATGGCAGTGGTTGCTTCGAAAAAGGTGGGCGGCTCTTCCGGCGAAAGGGCTGTTCGCAACTCTTCGATTAGTTCCATGGCCTTGTTTTGACTTATTTCTTCGCCGTTTATTTTAAAACGTTCGGTAAATCGTACAAGATGGGGAGAAGAATACAGCCCCACCTTAAGGCCTGTTTCTTTCAGAATAGAAGCTATAAAGGCTGCCACTGACCCTTTGCCGTTGGTCCCTGCAATGTGTATATATCGTTGGGATTTATGGGGATTTCCAAATGCCTCCAGCAGGATGGTGGTCTTTGAAAGTCCGAATTTAATCCCGTATTTCTGGAGCCCGTAAAGGTAGTTGACTGCGTCCTGGTATGTTGTTTTTGGATTCATACTCTTAATCTTACTCTTAATCATAATCGTTTTGAGTAAGATTACGATTATGATTATGATTATGAAATAGCTATTTAGTTAGGCACTATTTAGTTGCAGGTTTCAGGTTTGGTATTAGGTATTGGGTATTTGTAATTAGTTATTTGTCGTTCCGTGGTCATTCGCTTTGCTGTCATTCAGTTGTCTTTCTGTTTTTTCAATCATCAATCAACAATCAACAATACTTTAGATCTTTTCCAAGGTGGTGTATTCTAAATGCAGAAGTTTTTTCCCGAAGTTTTTAAAAAGTACCTCCACTTTGTTGCCGACCACAAGCCTATAGACGACGCCCGTCCCGAATGCGGGATGCAGGACCTTTTCGCCCTGAGAGAAAGGCGGTGACCTGTCTGCTCTTCTGAAGCGGTTCGCAAACCCTTTTTTCCGAGCGCCCGTCCCGCCCGGCGCCATGGGAACGGACCCGGATTCGTGTGAAAAGAGATCGCTTGGGAGGGCAGAAATAAAGGAGGACAGACCATTCCCGGCCCCGCCATAATTGGACCACACCGGCACTGATTCCTGACCCGGATAGGAAATAATCAACTGGTCCTTGGCACGGGTGGCCGCCACATACATGAGACGGCGCTCTTCCTCGAGATTCAGGGGGTTGCTGTATGCCATGGAGGCGGGAAATCTCCCCTCCATGGCCCAGATTATAAAGACCACAGGCCATTCAAGCCCCTTGGCAGAATGGACTGTGGATAGGGTAAGGGTCTTTCCTCTTTCTTCATGGTCTATATCTGCGGAGCTGGTGGGAGGCTCTAAAACAAGATCGTCCAAAAACCCCCGCAGTTTCCTGTAGCGGTCGGCCATGGGGACCAACTGTTCAAGTTCCTTTTGGCGTCTCGGATAATCGTCAAATTTGTCCTTTAAGATGGGAAGATAATACTCCATGACCTGTTCAACCGCGTTTTTTGGTTCTATCTTTTTTGATGCCAGACTGCCTAACAGGATGCCTAAGTTTCTTAATCCACCTTCTTTTTTGCCGGCTCCCGGCCACTCTGCAAGTTGCTGGAGAGGGATTTGTTCGTTTTTCATCCATTTAATAATTGCCTGGCTTTTTCCCATCCCCACGTTCTTTATGAGCCTGAGTATCCGGATCCAGCTTATGGCTTCATCCCTGTTTACAACGACCCTCATGTGGGCCAAGAAATCCTTGATATGGGCCGATTCCAGGAACTTGAAACCGCCATACTTTACATAAGGGATCTTCTGACGGGTCAGCTCGGCCTCTAATTCAAAGGAGTGATAGGCGGCCCGGAACAGGACAGCAAAGTCATTGATGGACTGTCCCTCTGCCATTTGTTGCTTCAGATAGTTTGAGATTAACAGGGCCTGCCCATGTTCTGTTCTCGTATCAATAACCCTCGGCTTTTCACCCCCGCCACGCTCAGTAAAGAGGCACTTGGTATATTTCTCATCGGCCTGATCCATAAGGGCGTTTGTCAGGGCGAGAATAGGTTGTG
>JAOZQV010000182.1 GCA_029932035.1 Deltaproteobacteria bacterium
AAGACAGCAAAGAGATAGAGCGCTTTGTGGGGGTTCAGCCGGAAGCTGTTCTTTCCGAGGCGCTGGAAAATGCGCTCAAATAGGACGCGGAGCATTCCCTAACTTTAGTTCACTTTAGACACTTCAAACAGAGTAATAGGGAGGTACATCATGAAAAGGATGTTTGACACATTTGGCTTAGGCAATCTGGAGCTTGCAAACCGCTTTATCTTTCCCCCCATCAAATTAGGGTATGGCAATCCCGATGGCACTGTGACGGATCGCCAGTTGAATTTCTATCAACAGATTGCGAGAAGCGGTCCGGGATTGGTTATTATTGAACCTGTTTCGGTTACTGCTGATGGGAGGGAACACCCGAAACAACCCTGCGTTCATCTCCCTGAGAGCGCCGCGGAACTGAAAAAGATCGCTGACGTCATTCACGAGCAGGGATCTCTTGCCTGTCTTCATCTGAATCACGCGGGCGCGGCCGCCAATCCCAAGGCCGCGGGCGCCGGGCCAAAGGCCCCGTCTGTTATTTCATGCCCCACAACGGACCAGGAATCCGAGCCTCTAAGCGGAGAGGAGATTAAAACGATTGTTTTCGGATACCGTGATGCGGCCCAAAAGGGAGTGGAAGCAGGCTTCGACCTGATTGAGATCCAGGCAGGCCATGGCTATCTGATATCCCAGTTTCTCAACAGCAAAATCAATAAGCGTGATGATCTTTACGGTGAGGACCGATTGCTCTTCGCAAGAGAGGTCCTGTCAGCCGTTCGCGTTGGCGCCCCGGCCACCCCACTGATTGTGCGGATTTCCGGTAACGAGATGTCGCCGGACTTTGGTATCAGCCAGGAGGATCTTATTCCCCTCCTCAAACTGGCAGAAGAAGTTGGAATCAGCGCCATACACGTGGGCATGGGGAATGTCTGCTTCAGCCCCCCATGGTACTTTCACCACGGCAGCCTTCCGGGCAAGCCCCAGATGGACTCCTTAGCCTGGGTCCGTGAGCAAACGTCCATTCCCATGATTGCCGCGGGCAGGATGGGGAGAAAGGAAAAGGTCCTGAAAGTCCTTGACGATGGATTGGCTGACCTTGTGGCCCTTGGAAGACCTCTAATCGCTGATCCCGATCTCGTTTTGAAATGGCAAAAAGGAGCCGATGATGAAGTCATGTACTGTGGCTATTGTCTCCAGGGTTGTCTTCACCGTCTTAAGAGCGGCGAGCCCTTAGGGTGCAATTTGAACCCGGCAGTTGGTCTACCTGAACTTGAGCCCACCACAAATCCCCTGAAGGTCCTGATAGCTGGGGGAGGTCCTGCAGGAATGAGTACGGCCCTTTATATGACCCGTCGAGGTCACCAGGTTACACTCGCCGAGAAGACAGATCATCTTGGAGGACAATTCGCCATTGCATGGCAGGCCCCTGGAAAGGAAGCAATGAAACAGGGACTGAATACTATTGAACGTTCCCTGAAGGATTGCGGGGCATCTGTCCTTATGAAGAGACCCGTGGACACAGCCCTTATTAAGGAGATACAGCCCGATCTTATGGTGTGGGCCACTGGAGCGGTTCAAAACATCCCGGAGATCCATGGGCTTGACGATCAACATGTTATGACATCCATAGAGTATTTTCAGGGCGAAAATGAGGTGAAAGGACCGAGGGTCCTGGTCATCGGGGCTGGCAGGGCCGGGGTCGAGATCGCTGAGAAGTTGGGCAAAGAAGGTTATGAGGTCGTCGCCACAAAGCGGACCGATCCCATCGGAAGTATGATGGAGATGATTACAAAAAAACTGGCATTGATGAGGATTGGGCAGATGGAGAAGGTGACCCTGATGCCTCATACAACGGTTAAGGAGTTCAAGACCGATGGCGTTGAGATGGAAAAGGATGGGGAGAGGCTGACCATAGAGTCTTTCCAGACCGTTATCCTCTCTTCCGGTATGCTGTCAACATCTGGACCTGATGAAGATATGGTAAAGGCCGTCCCGAAAATTGAGATTATTGGGGATGCGGACGATGTTCAGGATATTTTCAATGCCGTTCATGCAGGTTATGACTTGGCGCTGAAATATTAGCGGAGTTTCGCCTCCAACCGCATCTTAGGCGTAACTTCGGATGCTGAATGCTTGATGCTTGTTGAGGCAAAGCGGAGATCTTGCAACACTACCTGAGTGAGGCACGGGTTCAGATCGATTAGTAAATAAAAATCAAGCAAAAATGCTCATTTTACGTAAAACAAAAGGAGGTTACTGATGGACGAAATATCGTTTGCAGATATTGCTATTGTTTCTTGTGGTACCATGAACCTTGAACTAAGCCATCTCAAAAAGGAAGGCTTTCTTGATGCTCAAAAGATCTATTACACCAAACCAGGGCTCCATCAGGACTGCCATGAGCTTGAGAAACAGCTCATTCAGCGGATAACTATGGCTAAAGAAAAGACGGATAAGGTGATCGTGGTCTATGGGGGTAAATTCTGCTATGTTAATGTGGATGAACCCACGCGTACCATGCAAAAGATCATTGCGGAACAGGGCCCAGGTGTTGGGAGGGTGCAGGCCACCCACTGTATGGATATGATAGCCGGTGAAGCGGAACGTGAGCAGATCGCCCAGGAACTCGCGGGTGGTGAAAAGGTCTGGTGGATGACACCTGGCTGGATAGAATACCGACACCAGGTGTTTGAAGGATGGGACCAGGGGATTGCCAACGAAAACTTCCCGAAACACACGGGAGGCGCCATCGTTCTTGATGGCATCGGATACGTTGATAAATACATGGCTGAAAAGCCGGAGGAATTCTTAGAATACTGCGATTGGATGGGGATACCCATACAGGGCTATTCGGTGCCTCTTGACCATTTTAAATCGCTTTTGTTGGATCAGGCAAAGATACTCTTGGAAAGGTAAAAAAAGAGTAACGCGCCTTGGAGGACAAAATGGCTGAGGAAAAGGAACAGGATCAGGATGGACTCATCCTTCTCGTGGCAGTTGATTTCTCCCCTTGTTCGAGGCTGGCCATGAAGAAGGCAAAATCCTTGATAAGGGAAGGGCGGGGACGGATCGTAACGCTTCACGTAATCGAGCATGATTTCGTGAAGCAATGCATCAATAATCATCTCGGAACCGAAAACGAGATCAAAAAGGATTTATTCGTTCAGGCCAAGTCCAGACTTAGGAAGTTCCTTGATAGTGAGGGAACGAAGGGATATAGTGTTGAGGCGCTTGTTTGTGAAGGGATTCCCTGTCTTGAAATCAACAAGAAAGCAGTCGAGATTGGCTCAGATATGATTATTATGGGTAGTAAGGGGAAATCAGAGGATATGAAGACTATCTTTTTCGGGAGTACCACCGAAAGGGTCTTGAGATTCATTACGCGACCCGTGCTTTGCGTACCCCCGGAGGTGGATTATCGGATCACATAAAAAATGGCAGAGAATACGCAAATGGAAAGCATAATTGATAAAGACATCTTACGTGAAGAAGAGGCGATTAACGAACAACTCGAAGAGCTGAAAACCAGGGTTACTCAGCTTCACAAGGGTATCCCGTGTCTGAAGCAATGCGCTCATTTGAGCAGTCTCTTACAGAAAATGTACGAAATACGGGAAGGGCTCAATCTTTTAGAGCATGGTCTGCTGCAGACACATCTGAAATGCTGCATCTCCCCCAATATAAAGGTCCCTGGGGAGGTCATCCTGGCACTTTCTAACCTGAGTGCGAAACGCCACGGAGCTATCATCGTTATGGAGCATGAAGATAGCCGGGATAAATATTTTCAGGGGGGGGTCATTATTGATGCTGCCATTAGCGCACCGATCCTGGAAAACATCTTTTATCCCGGAAGCCCGCTTCATGATGGAGCAGTGATTATTCGGGATTCAAACATCCACAAAGCAAGTGTCTTGCTTCCCTTGGCGCCTCACACGTCAGAGATGGATGCCCTTGGTCTGGGTTCCCGGCACCAGGCAGCCCTTGGTCTCAGCCAGGTAAGTGATGCCCTGATTATCGTTGTGTCTGAAGAGAAGGGCTGGATTTCAATGGCCCTCAGGGGACAACTATACCCGAATCTCGGTACATTTGCTTTGCTCGAAAAATTGGAGGGTAGCGTGGAGGATGATGAAGTCCAAAACTAAAAATGGAAAGAATCATTTCGCTGTAGCGGTATCAGAAAAAGCTGTCTCTCAGAACGAACCGGAGAGACCTGGGTTGTTGAAGAGGTTTTTAGATTGGCTAATCAGGGGCGCTGCTAAATCGAATTTAAACGGGACATCCTGTCCGACCTGACAAATCAAGCATTAGCGACCCTCCAGGTAGGAAGGGTAGTTTGTTGAATATGGAGGGATAACCTATGGCAGGCAAGATTGATAAATGGCCGCTGAAAGTCAAAGAAATATACAGCAACGGCCATGACCTGAATTTCTACAGATTTGTAATTAACAGCCTCCCAATCGCTGTTGCTACGGTAAACTCCGAATTTAAGATCACCGGTTTTAATCCATGGGCAGAACAGCTCACAGGTTATTCAGAGAAGGAGGCAATAGGCCACTTTTGCGGTGACATATTACAGGGGGGGATGTGTAAAATCAATTGTCCTTTAAGGGCAATCGTCAAGAAACGGCAGGCTGTTATCAGGATGGACACTGACATAACTGACAGATCGGGAAAAACTATTCCGGTCCGGATGAATACGGCCGGTCTGTTTGATGATAAAGGCCAGCTCTTAGGGGGTTTAGAGGCCTTTCAGGACATTTCCCACATAAAGGCCTTAGAACGGGAAAAGGCCAACCTCATCTCAATGTTCGCCCATGACATAAAGTCATCTCTTACCATTATTGGGGGGTTTGTTCTCAGACTGATAAAAAAGAGGCCCAGCCTCGATGAAGAGAAAAAGATAAAGTATCTCAACATTATGAAAAATGAGACGGGGAAATTGTCATTTCTCGTCAATGATTTCCTTGAATTCTCCCGTCTGCAGACAGGCGGGTTAAAGTTAGAGTTCAGCGCCACCTTTTTAGATAAGGAATTGATGGAGCTCTTTGATGCCTATCAGGTGAAGGCAAAACAGACGGGAATCAATTTAGAACTTGAGAATGAAGAGGAATTACCGATTATCGAGGCCGATGCCAATCGCCTGCGCAGGGTCTTTGCCAATTTATTAGATAATGCATTCAAGTTTTCAAAAAACGAGGGCACCGTTACCATATCAACTGATCAAACTGAAAAGGATATCGTTGTCAGAGTAAAAGACGAGGGGATAGGTATTGATCCTGAGGACCTTCCCTATATCTTTGAGAGCTTTAACCGTGGAAAAGGCGCTGAGAAAAGGGAGGGCTTTGGCCTTGGACTTGCCACGGTCAAGGCAATAGTGGAGGCCCACGGTGGTCAGGTACTTGTGAAAAGCGAATTGGGTAAAGGATCGGTATTCAAAGTTATTCTCCCCAAAGAAAGAGTGGAGCAGGAGCCAGTAGAGTAGGCTGGAAAAAAAAGGTTTTTGATAGGGTGAACTATGATTGAACAAATGGATCTATTCCCAATATTCATACACGCCTTGATGATCACCGTCTTTGTGTTTGTGATGATGCTTCTCGTTGACTTTATCGATTCAGTAAGTAAGAGACGCATGTCAGATATCATCAAGGGCGGTCAATGGCGGCAGTATACCCTGGCATCTTTCTTGGGTTCTACTCCCGGCTGTCTCGGCGCCTTTATGAACGTGAGTCTGTATGTTCACGGCATGATCAGTTTTGGCGCCATCGTGGGTGGAATGATTGCCACCTCCGGAGACGAGGCCTTTGTCATGCTTTCTCAGTTTCCGGGCACGGCCCTGGCGCTCTTCTTGTTGTTATTCATCTTGGGTATCCTCTTCGCCTCGGTAAGCGATAAGCTTGTCCCGGTTTTACGGATTGTACCGTGTGAATCTTGTGCAGACATTGAGTGTGAAGAATGCCTATCAGGCAACGAGCATGAGGAGAAAATAAGCGATATTTTTAGACCAGCGAATATTCTTAAGAATTTTCGCACCTTTTCCTTCACCCGCTTTCTTCTCCTTGTGCTTATCCTCTTTTTCCTTGGTTTAGTCCTGACAGGGACTCTCGGGCCATCCGCATGGGGGTGGAAACGTATTACTTTCTTGTCCCTTTCGGTAAGCACTCTATACATTATATCGCTTTGCTCTGAACATTACCTTCAGTCCCATATCTGGGAGCACATAATCAAGAAACATCTCTTCCGTGTCTTTTTGTGGAGCTTCGGGGCTCTCCTTTTTGTGCACTGGGGTCTCGCATTCTGGAACCTCAGTGCCTTTATTCATGAGCATATGATATGGGTATTGCTTCTCGGCGCTTTGATTGGGCTAATTCCCGAATCGGGGCCGCATCTAATATTCGTAATGATGTATGCACAGGGACTTATACCTTTTTCGGTACTCTTCACCACATCATTTGTCCAGGATGGGCATGGGATGCTTCCCCTTCTCTCGTACAGCCTGAAGGATTCAGTGCTTATCAAGATATTTAATATCGTTTTTGGACTTCTCAGCGGAGGCATTCTCTTTGCGCTGGGCTTCTGAACAAATGAAAAACGTGGTTAATTGATGTGGTATCGTTTTTTGACAATGAAGTGCGACCGTAGCAAAGGGCCTTTCTTTTTTCAGCAGCCAACCGTGAGGATTTTTGATGTCTAAAAAACCAACCTACGAAGAATTGGGGGAAAGGATCAAGAAATTAGAACATGAAGCCTTCGACCGTAAGCAGGCAAATAAGGCGTTGCGGGAGAGCGATGAGCGGTATACGGCGCTGTTTGATCGCTCCCTTGATTTTATAGTCATCCATGATTTTGAAGGAAAATTTATCGATGCAAATCCTGCAGCCTTAAAGCTGTTTGGATACACAAAAGAGGAGATCGTTTCTCTCAACTTTGCGTCGTTATTAGATCAGGATCAAATTTCTGTGGCTTTGCAGGCCCTTGAAGAAGTGAGAAAAAATGGTTTTCAGAAAGATGTCGCAGAGTTCAAAGTAAAGAAAAAAAATGGCGACCAAATTTATATTGAGGAAAAAAGTTCACTTCTTTACCATGAGGGAGAGCCCTATGCCATTCAAGGGATAGGTAGAGACATCACCAACCGCAAACAATCCGAAGAGGCGCTACGGGAGAGCGAGGAGAAGTATCGGTCCATGATGGAAGCCATGAAAGATCCCATATATATCTGCTCATCGAAGTATCGAGTTGAATATATGAACCCGACTATGATCAAAAGAATTGGGCGTGATGCTACTGGAGAGTATTGTTTCAAGGCCGTGCACGATTTAGACCGCAAATGCCCATGGTGTACGTGGGATAAGGGACAAGCGGAGGATCAT
>JAOZQV010000183.1 GCA_029932035.1 Deltaproteobacteria bacterium
TCTTAGAAGAAGAGGAATTCAAAGATGGGGAAAACCTGAGTGAATTCCAGCGGGCGTTACAGCAGATCCGGACCCAGGGCAGACGTTGCAAAGAAATAACCCACAAACTTCTCAGTTTTGCAAGAAAAACCGATTCCCGGATCCAGGATGTCCAACTGAATGATCTTGTTGAGGAATTGATCGCGCTCTCCGCACAGAGGGCAAAATTCTCCAATGTGGATATTAATGTGAATCTTCAGGAGAATCTGCCCACCTTACACGTGTCCCAGACTGAATTGCAGCAGGTTTTCCTCAACCTGATCAACAATGCCCTCGATGCCATGGAAAAAACGGGCGGGACTTTGAACGTGTCTAACGGGTTAGAGGGGGATTATATCGTAGTGGAGGTGGCGGATGATGGCCCCGGAATTCCAGGGGCCAATCTTGCCAGGATATTTGATCCATTTTTTACCACAAAACCAGTTGGGAAAGGGACTGGTCTCGGGTTGTCCATCTGTTACGGGATAATCAAAAAAATGGGTGGAGATATTGAAGTCCGAAGCACCGTCGATGCCGGGACCACCTTCAGTGTAAAGATTCCAATTCCAGAGAATGAACGAACAGAAGCTTGATTTTCAGCTATGCGCCTATGGAAAATTATTCTCCAACCGCGCTTATGAGGGCCAGGATTATGTCAGACAGGGGCGACGTCCAGGAGAAAATAATCAAAGTCCTTCTCGTAGATGACGAAATAGGGTTCGCTGATATCTTAACCAAAAGATTGGGCAAGAGAGGTATGGCAGTAACACCTGTTTACACAGGAACCAAGGCGATTCAGACAATCAGGAAACACGATTTTGATGTGGCGGTCCTGGACCTCAAGATGGAGGATATGGACGGCATTGAGGTCCTCAAGATCTTCAAAAAGGCATACCCCGAAATGGAGGTCATTATGCTCACCGGTCACGGTTCGGAACAGGCCGCAAGGGAGGGTATTGAGTACGGAGCCTTTGATTATCTGACAAAGCCATGTGAGATGGAAGACCTGGTAAAGAAGATTCGCCAAGCTGCTCATCGAGGGGGGTGACTCAACTGGAAGAAGTCAGCGTTTTGTTAGTAGATGATGAGGTGGAGTTTGTTGATACATTGGCGAAACGAATGAAAAAGCGCAAGCTGAAGACCTCCAGCGTCAACAGTGGTGAAGATGCGCTTGAATTCTTAGACCGACATCCCACGGACGTCGTTATCCTTGACGTTAAGATGCCGGGCATCGACGGCATCCAGACCCTGAGAGAAATCAAGCAACAATATCCTTTGGTTGAGGTGATCATGCTCACCGGTCATGCCAATGTGGAGGTTGCAATTCAAGGTATGGAGATCGGCGCCTTTGACTACCTCATGAAACCTATGGCGATTGACGATCTCGTGTACAAGATCCAAGACGCCTACAAGAAAAAATCCTTCCAGGAAAAGAAGATAGGTGAGCGGGTCAGGACGTCTACAGGCTGAAAGCCGAAGGAAAAAAGGCCTCACGCAAAGGCGCAAAGCTCGCAGAAAAAAACATTTACCCGGTCAGGGATCTCTGACTGGGATAAAGAAATATTTACATGAAACTTAGCGTCTTAGCGCCTTTGCGCGAGTAAAAAATTAACATTAATCAGGGGAAGGAGTGATTTTGAAATGAGTTTCTTCAGAGAGTGGGGAAAATTTATGATGATGGGTGCGAGGGCACATGCAAGGTGGGAGATTGATGTATCCAATACCATACTTGGAGACAAAAAACGCCTCATCATACTTGGGTTGCTTACCGTCCCGATAATATGGGGGGGCATTGCATTTGCCGAACAGATCGGCACTGCTTTGCCCGAATTGTTAGGAGGCAAAAAGGCATACAGCCCGGCCTTTTACAGCACCGGGATCTTTATCGTATCCATACTTATCGGATTGGGTGCGGGTCTGATCACCGGATGTATCGGGGCCGGTGGCGGCTTTATTATAGCTCCCGCCCTGATGAGCGCGGGCATCAAAGGGATTCTCGCGGTGGGAACAGACCTTTTCCACATCTTTGCCAAGGCAATCATGGGGAGCGTAATCCACAGGAAATTGGGGAACGTCTCTGTCCCCCTTGCTGTTGTTTTCCTCATAGGCGCCATTATCGGGGCAACATTCGGAGGATTGATAAACCGGGTGCTTTACGAGATCAACCCTGTGCTAAGTGACGCATTTATCACGACGATTTATTCCCTTATGTTAGGATTCTTAGGCATCTACGCCATGACAGACTTTCTCAAGGCGAGAAAGGCCGACAAAGGCGACGCCCCCCATGGCGGTGGAGATGCCCACGGGGGAAAGGTAGAAGGAGCGGAAATGGGCAATCTGCCCAAGAAACTCCAGGCCATGAAAATCCCTCCCATGATCAGATTTGATGCCGAAATTATCCCCGGAGGGAGGAGCATTTCGTGGGTGTTTTTAGTCCTGAGCGGTGCGCTTGTGGGGCTTGCAGCGGGCATTATGGGGGTCGGCGGCGGGTTTCTGACCTTTCCCATTTTTGTTTATATGTTAGGCGTCTCCTCCATGACCACTGTTGGAACTGATATTTTCCAGATCGTTTTTACTGCCGGGTATGCGGCCATAAGCCAGTACGCCATCTACGGGTTTATCTTCTACACCCTGGCTATGGGTATGCTGTTGGGGTCGCTGATCGGCATCCAGATCGGCGCTATGGTGACCAAGGTGGTTCCCGGCATCACGATCCGCGGGTTTTACGCCATGGCGGTGCTGGCAGGTTTTGTTAATCGTATCTTTGCCCTGCCTGCCAAGTTAGGGGAAATGGATGTTATTCCCATTGCAAACGAGACGGGGGTCGTTTTAGAGTCAATTGGGGTCTGGGCCTTCTTCATCGTAATTGGAGGATTTTCGGTCTGGGTAATAGGCACCTTTTTGGCCAACATCGGTGTCCTCAAGGGAGAGGAGGGAAGACCATGATTGCGAACAAGAAAGAATTCTTTGGCGGCTCTCTGATGTTATTAGCGTTTATCGCGGTACTGATTATCATATTTTCACCCGTCTTCAAAGGACATAACGGTTTAGAGTACTTAGACGCCCTTTATAACTCCATATCAAAGGGATCAGCCTATTATATTCCAAAGGTTAAGGAAGAAACCGGCAGGTTCGATGGAAAATCCATAGAGGTGACTCTGAGCATGGCGGACGAGAAACAGGCGAATCAGACAGCGCTCCTATTTAAGAGGGGGGAAGCGTCAGTAAATGTCGCAGGGGACACTTTGCAGGTCACCGGCGATTTAGGCAAAATCCTTGAAAACAGTCTTGCTGATGCAGACAACATGTATCATAATGACGGAAAAGGGGTCTCCGAGAAATATGGCTATAGTGAGAGGCAGGTGCTTTTCAACTGGTGGAAGGCCCTTAAGGCGATGGATAACGACTTAAAAAAACAGAAAAAGTTCAAGGAGGCCAAGGTGGTCTCCTTAATTGTAAAAAAGGCAATTGAACCCTCCTATAACTATTACAGGATAGTGCCGCAGAAAATCTCCGACCGGTTTGGAATTGTCATCTTCTCCTTAGTCTTCTATGTGGTCTATACATTGTGGTACGGTTTTGCCATAATGTTCATGTTTGAGGGGTGGGGCCTGAGGCTGGAACACTAACTAATTGAAAAATGAATATTGACTATTGACTATTGTTGGTTTCGTAAAAAGTCTCCAAGGCAGTCACTCCCGCTTTTGCGAGAATAATGACAATGCGTGCTTTTGGACTTTTTACGAGTTTGTCAAGATTGTTGGAGCGAAACGGCCTCTGGCTAGTAGAACCGATGGCTCGGAGAGAAATCCCACCTTGATCAGGTTTTGGGCGGGAATGATTGAAAAAAGCGCACTACCTTATCTAAAAAGGCTAAAGGCGAACGGTATATTGACAGCCTTTAGCCTTTTTTTGTATTTCCCAACAGGAATAGCTGCTGCTAAACCCGGAATCCCGCTTTCAGCGGGACAACCCTCAACTCGCAACCCGTAACCCGCAACCCGAGACATCCCATGGGCCAGGTTCTTGATTTCATAAAGGGGTTTTTCCCCCCGAAGGAGAAAGAAAGCAAGGCGAATACCGAAGAACTCCGTGTGGATTTCAGGGCCCGGTATCATCAATTCAAACTACTTTTAAACGCCAACAACAAATCCCTTGAAATTATGGCCGATATAGAGAGGGCGCTCCGGCTTGGGCAGCCCTTTGGCATGTCATTTGTTAAGGCTACTTGCACTGCCATATCAGTTAATGTCTTCCAGATGATAAAAAATTTGGCGGAACTTGGCCCTGGAAAATACAATGAGCTGTCTACCACATTCAATGGTATCCAGCACAATATTAACCAGTTGCTTACGGAAAGAAAGGAGGTGAAGGATGAGAGGTTAATTATCCCTCTGAGTTCCATAGACAAAGAGATGGCCGATCTTGTGGGAAGTAAAATGGCCAATCTTGGAGAGATAAAGAATAAGATTGAAATGCAGGTCCCTGAAGGATTTTCCATTACCTCTGCCGCCTACCAAAAATTTATGGAACATCATGATCTCCAAGTGGAGATTGAGAGGCGTTTCCAGTCGGCAGATCTGGAAGATATGGAGAGGCTTTACACCCTGAGTGCAGAGATCCAGCAGCTTATCATCAGGTCCAGCCCGCCGGAAGATCTCCATGAGGCCATAATGAATGCCTGCCGGGAACTTGAGGGAATAGGAGGAGGGGAAATAAGGTTGGCAGTACGGAGCAGCGCCTTGGGTGAAGACACGGCGGGAACCTCATTTGCCGGTCAGTATCGCACCGAGTTAAACGTCGGCTCTGAGGAGATTATAGAAGCATATAAGGAGGTTATTGCGAGTAAATACAGCCTTTCTGCCATAATCTACAGATTAAACAGGGGGTTTAGGGATGAAGATATCTCCATGGGCGTGGGCTGCCTTGTCATGATCGATGCCGAGGCGGGCGGTGTGATCTATTCACGCAATCCTGTGGATCCCAGTGACAACTCGATCTTCATAAACTCCGTATGGGGTCTGCCCGAATTAGTGGTCGATGGAAGTGTTGCCTGTGATCTCTTTGTTGTGACAAGGGAAAAACCGATAAGGGTTATCCAGAAAGAGATAAAGATCAAAGAAAAGAAATCTATCCGTCGTTCCCGTGATGGGGTGAGCCGCATCGACCTTCCTCGAGACATGGGTGAATTACCGTCGATTGATGAAGCACAGGCGTGTATCCTGGCAGAACTGGCAATTAAGATGGAGGCATACTATACCCTACCCCAGGATATTGAATGGGCCATAGATCCCGAGGGCGCCGTATATATCCTGCAATGTCGCCCATTGCAGCAAATGGGGACGTCAAAAATATCCTTGCCTGAAGATATGATAAGGCCTGATAAAGAGGATGTCGTAGTTAGAGGTGGTATTACTGCAAGCCAGGGGTCGGCATGTGGGCCTGTGTATCTCGCAGATACGGGAGTGGATATCCTGAGATTTCCGGAGGGCGCGGTCCTTGTTGTGCAGCAGGCCCTTCCCAGATGGGCATCGCTCTTAAGCCGCGCTGCCGCCGTGGTCACGGAACAGGGCGGTTTTGCGGGGCATCTTGCCAACGTTGCAAGGGAGTTCGGCGTACCCGCCCTCTTCGGCATCAAAGGCGTCAGGGACCAACTTAATAACGGCGAGATGATAACGGTTGATGCCGGAGGCCTTATAATTTATAAGGGCAAAATCGATTCCCTGTTGGTGGAATCGGATATAGAGAAGAACCTTATGCAGGGAAGCCCTGTCTATGATACCCTGAAACAGGTGAGCAGACACATTATTCCTCTAAACCTGTTAGATCCTGACTCCCCTGATTTCAATCCCGCAAGCTGTAAGACCTTCCACGATATTACCCGCTTTGTGCATGAAAAATCCGTGCACGAGATGTTCAGCTTTGGTAAGGACCACGACTTTTCCGAGAGATCCAGCAAGCAGCTCTTCTACAAGGTTCCCATGCAGTGGTGGATCTTGAATTTGGACGACGGGTTTAATGAGGAGGTCAGGGGAAAGCACGTCAAGCTTGATAATATCGCATCCATCCCCATGTTGGCCTTCTGGGACGGGTTTGTCGCTGTTCCCTGGGACGGCCCCCCGGCCATTGACGGAAAGGGGTTTATGTCAGTCGTTTTCCAGTCAACGCGGAATACTGCCCTGACCCCTGGTGTGCGTTCACGGTATGCAGACCGGAACTATTTTATGATCTCAAAAAACTACTGCAGCCTGAATTCAAGACTCGGTTATCATTTCTCAACCATGGAGGCATTAGTGAGTGACAGGGTCAATGAGAACTATGTGGGTTTCCAGTTCAAGGGGGGCGCTGCCGATTATGAGAGGCGACTGAAGAGGACTCACTTCATAAAGGAGATATTGGAAAAATATGATTTCAGGGTGGAGGTAAGAGAAGATAATCTTATTGCCCGCGTGGAGCATCATGAAAAAGAATATATGAAAGAACGTCTCCAGATCCTCGGTTATCTCACCCTCCATACCAGACAATTAGATATGATAATGGCCAATGACTCAGAGGTGCGATATTACAGAGCCAAGATGGAGAAGGATATTCGGGAACTCACCTTGTCTTAATATGACTGAGATCTAAAGTATTGATCCAAATTTCAGTCAACCACCACTCCTCGAAAGGGTGACTTGAATAGCGACTCTAAAAAGGTCTTTGACAAAGCAGCTTTCACCGCAAGACGCAGAGGACGCAGAGTTCACTGTTTGATTTGTTTTCCTTTGAGGGGAAGGAAAACAAATAACAACATGCCTTCCGGCGACAAAGAATGTTGTTCACCAGTGTTCTTATATGCACTGCCATCACCCTGTAAGGTCTTTTCTCTTTGCGAACTCTGCGTCTCGAGCGAAGCGGGCGGTGGGTAGAAAAATCTATTGCAAAATGGCTATGATATAGTTACAATATAGCCACGATTATTTGTTTTTCAAAAATTCTAACGAGATCCCGGGGAGACAATTCATGTCAGACGAAGTAAAAGGGTCAGCGCTGGTTGTAGGCGGCGGGATTGCCGGGATGCAATCGGCTCTTGATCTCGCCAATTCCGGGTACTATGTGTACCTTCTGGAAAAATCCTCTTCCATAGGCGGAATCATGGCCCAGTTGGACAAGACCTTCCCCACAAATGATTGCGCCATGTGAATTATCTCTCCTAAACTGGTCGAGGTCGGCCGGCATTTAAATATCGAATTGATCACCTATGCTGATCTTGAATCTGTCAAAGGCCCTGCCGGGAACTTCAAAGTCACCATCCATAAGACCCCCCGTTATATCGA
>JAOZQV010000184.1 GCA_029932035.1 Deltaproteobacteria bacterium
ATCGGTTCTGTAGTTCCGGGCAAAATAATTGGCGTAGACAAGCATAAGCGTATAGTGGTCGGCAAGTGTCCTGGATATGAGGGCGTCGATTTCATGCCCGTAGTCCTTCCCCCCTTCCGCGGCGTCGAACTGGTGGTAAACGGCCTGCAGTTTTACACCCAAGACCCTGGCGCTCAAGTCCCCGTACAGATCCCTGACTCCACCGGGCGGAGTAACCAGAAACTTGTCCGCCCACCCCTGGAAGGCATGGTTGGTTCCAAGAGGTGTCTGAAGGGCAGTTCCGCTATCAGAGCCAAGATATTCCCAGCCGATCTTCTGGGTGATATACTCGAAGAATGAGGCCACCTTATTTACCCTGAAACCACCGACAAGATGGAAGTAATTGGCGTTATAGCTTTTCGGATTGTCTTTGAAGTCGGTCTGGTAGGCGTACTCAGCAGTGTAAAGCAGATCTAAATTTTCAGCGACGGACCTTATGCCATTAAAGCGAAGGCCATAGGTCTGCGTGGAGAAGGCAGAGGGGAAAGGACCGCTGTTGTCGGCATCGCTAAAGTCGAGCAGGTAGCCGTAGGCGGTAAGTTTTCCGATACCGGGAAAAGTGTAACCAAGATTCAGTAAAGGGGCCGCTACGTTTACGCTTTTGCTGGTGACAGTTCTAACATTCCAGACAAAGGCCAATTTCAGATCCGAACTGCCGATGCTCTGGTTTAAAATGCTCGCCGCATCGAAAGTCTGTTCCATCTGGCGCCAGCCGACATTGCCGACAAAACGATGATTATTGTAGATAATCTTTTGACGTCCTGCCTTGATGGTAGTACCCGGTAGACCTGAATAGGCCAGCCATCCCTGGTTCAGTTCGGCCTCAGCCGGATCGGCGATGACGGGGTACTGGGTCTTATTGTTCCGGGTACTGTTGTATTCGTTTAAGAAAACCGGTGTATTGCCTTCGAATTCGGCAAATGCCTGAAATCCGGAAAACTTAGGCGTCAGATATCCCAGACGGAGCCGTATGGGGTCACCCCTGGCGATTCCCTTGCCCTCCTGATCCACATACTCGAAGCGCCAGCGTATATTAAAGCTGATTTTACCCCAGCCTCCCTGCAGCGCGTCTTCTATTGTCTTATTGATTTGGGAGGGTATTTCGCCTGCGGATGCTGCGGCCGTGGCTGCAAACAGTATTGCTGTTAGGATCATTCCTGATGTAAACCTCACCATTCCTTTTCTCTCCTTGTGGAACGCTGTATTTATCACATTAAGTCCATTAACCCGGGATAGTGAATGATAAGAGCCTGCTTTTTCGAGGAAAAAGTATAGAAAAAATTTCCTTGTAAATCAAGAAAAAGTACCCACGACATATCTGCTATCAGTCCGGATTGCAGTTCTGAAACTCAACCTAAGGAGATGCGCCATATCCATTTGTACATAAGGAACCTGTTCAAGCAGTCGCCAGTTTTCTATCTGAATATTCGCTCTCCCTGAAAAAAATCTCTCATTCTCGGACAGGCTCCATGAGCCATACCTGTTTGACTCATCCCCAAGTGCTCAGCAATGGAGGTCTCTTTGATTCCCAGTTCCGCAGCCACTTCAAAAAAGTCCTGTGAGAAGAAAGAGGGACTGGAACTTGGGGATGATTGTCTCAAGTGGAGATCCGGGCAATATGGATAAAAAATATCCATTCGAAGGATCAACACGTATAAAAAACAACCAACGTAAGGACTCTGTCCACTTTCTATCCTGGTTTTAAAAAGCAACGAAACGCTCCCTTTTGGGTTTGTAGCATGGTTTTTGACCGGTAACGCTTGGTCCTTGAAGTGGTATACGGCATGTATATTGCTTAAAACTATTTTATGAAGCCGGTTCGGTGAGTCGAAACTTTGAGTGAGGTAACAGCCATGTACAAGACATTAAAATCGCGGGTGTTGTATGCCACGGGGGGCATGTTGGGCGGCTTTTTGGTCCTTCATCCCTATACGATGGTTGTATATGCGTTGATTCATCTTCATAAGGAGGGGGATGGGTTTCATCTCCACTGGAATGATATCACGTTGCGGGGCCTCCTGGCTCTTGACCCCACCATGGTTCCCATGGTCTCGGCATTTGTCATTTTTGGGGGATTGGTTGGCCTCTTGATTGCCCTGATACTTGAAAGAAAGAAAAAGCTGCTCACGCTTGGGGTTGAAAATGAAAGGAACCGGATTGCAGTTCAGACCCTGAGAGAACTCATGGTCACTATTTCCCATCATTTGTTGAACGCCAATACAATCATCGGAGGGAAGGTGCGGCACTGCCGCAAGCTGGTTTCTGATAAAGACGTCCTTGAGACACTGTCCGATATCGAAACACAGGGCAGGAGGATTGATGCCACCATTCGATCGTTGCGTGAGATCACGGAGATGAAGACAATGGATTATACAACGGACGGAACCGTGACAATGATCGATATCGATGAAAAGATCAGGGAGAAAATGGGTTGAGTCGACGGACTGATGTTTTGATTCGCGCTGTGTACGCAAAAAGAGAGGAATCATGAACAGATATCGAATTTCAATCATAGCGATCCTGGTGGTGGGGATCAGTTCGGTCCATTATCTTTTGGAGCTGAAATATCACCACTACCATATTCTTTACCGCGAACTCTATTATCTGCCTGTTATCTTAGGGGGTCTGTGGTTTGGTCTGAGAGGCGCCCTGGCTACGGCTGTCGGTATCACAATCTGCTTTCTGCCCTTTATTTTTCTCACCTGGGAGGGATTTTCTCCTGATGATTTCAGCAGGTTGATGGAGCTGTTGCTCTTGTATATCGTTGGTTTAATCCTGGGTCTTTTCAGAGATCGGGAAAGGATCGCGCTGAAAAAAATCCTGAAAACAGAAAGGCTTGCGGCCATAGGCAGGTCTCTCGCAGGGGTTGCCCATGACCTGAAAACTCCCCTGATTGCCATTGGAGGTTACACGCGGCTCGTACAGAAGAAAATGAAAAAAGGCGACCCTGACTACGGGAAACTGGATATTGTGATCAATGAGACCAGGCGTCTTGAATCTATGATCCGGGAAATGTTGGATTTTTCCCGTCCCCTGGTCCTCAATTGCTGTAAGGGAGATCTGAGGAAAACATTGGAGGAATGCCTTGACATTGTTGAACATCAGGGGGAAAAACGTAAGGTGAATGTCGAGACGCGGTTTACCTCTCATCTCCCTGTATTGTCATTTGACGATTCGAGGATGAAACAGTGTATTATCAATCTCCTGATAAACGCCATACAGGCCTCTCCCGAAGGGGAAGCAGTAATTGTGCGTACCTCAGTGAAAAACGGCCTTGTGAATGTTGATATTACAGATCGGGGAAAAGGAATCCCTCCTGAAAAGGAGGAAGAGGTTTTTCTTCCATTTTTCACAACAAAAAGTGATGGAACAGGATTGGGCCTTCCCATCGCTAAAAAGATCGTAGAAGCCCATGAAGGGAAACTCGAGGTTCGGGAAGGCGCTGTGAAAGGGGCCACATTCAGGGTGTCGTTGCCTGTTTGATATCCATACAAGGAATATTTGTTATGATGAAAACCATACAGGATATTAGCGTTTGCGTTGAGACCGATGTAGGCCTTCAAAGGCCTAAGAATGAAGACTCCTACCAGCTTGTTTATCATAATGAAGCCGGTTATGATGTCGACTCATTCGGTAGGATGTTTGCTGTAGCAGATGGAATGGGAGGGCATGCCGGGGGCGAAGTGGCAAGCAGGACCGCCTGTGAAGGTCTGCTTGATTACTATACCGGTCAACTGGAAACCGGAAGGAATGTCGATCCTGTTGTGGCCGGACTCAGGCGACTGGAAAAAATCATCTGGAAGATTGAAAAAGAAATATTACGTTTGATCGAAAAAATGCCCCAGTATGGCCACATGGGCACCACCCTCTCTGTCCTTGTTCTTTTAAAAGGGCATGCCTTGATCGCGCACGTGGGAGACAGCAGGGTTTATCGTTTTAGAAACGGTGCGCTGGAACAGTTGACCGAAGATGAGACCATGGCGCAACTCTCCGTTGAAATGGGCTACCTCCGCCCGGATGAGGTCGCTGGCCATCCGTTAAGCCATGTGTTGATCCAGGCGCTTGGTCAAGGAATCGAGGAAGTTCACACCAGGATAGAGAAGGTCGAAGCCGGGGATATATTTCTGCTTTGCAGCGATGGATTATATGATATGGTTTCAGATAAAGGAATTCATGAAATTCTTGATGAATCTGCCGTTAACCATGGGGGATGCGGGCGACTGGTGCGGGCGGCTATAGGCAACGGCGGAAGAGATAATGTCACGGTGATCCTGGTCCAGACGGGACAAAGACTTTAGACAGTAAATGTATAATTTAATGGATGTTAGTCAGTGATGCAGAAGGCCAAAAATACACTCCAAATCGGGGAGGTCCTGAATGATAAATGGGTGGTCCTTGAGTTCATCGCCAGGGGAGGGATGGGCGAGGTCTATCGCGCCCATCAGCTCAACCTTAAACGAGACGTTGCCATCAAGATCATCTCCAGAGAGTGGCTTGAATCCTTGGAAGACAATGAAGAGGGGCTACAGAGCGGGCTTCAGCGGTTCCGAAATGAAGTTGAGGCCATGGCACAGGTCAGGCATCCCAACGTGCTCCATATTTTCGACTACGGATCCGTTACCGTCAAGGAACAGGACACCGCCATCCCTCACGAATACATCGCCATGGAGTTCATCCCCGGCAGAACGCTCAGATCTACCATGTCGGAGGAAGGATTTTATCCGGAAGAGGATCTCATCCGCGAATGGCTGGAAGAATATTTTTTGCCTATACTTGACGGGGTTGAGGCCCTTCATAATGCCGGCATCATCCATCGCGATCTGAAACCCGGAAACATCCTGCTCGATGGCAAGGTCCCGAAGATCGCCGATTTCGGCCTCGCACGGTCAAAAAGACTCCGCCCCGTAAGTATGTCAGCCGATATGATGGGGACCCCGGCTTATATGTCGCCGGAACAATTTCTTGACTTCAAACGGACCGACCAGCGCAGCGACATATACGCCCTGGGCAAAATGCTCTATGAGGTGATAGTTGGCAGGATTACCGACAAGAAGATTCCTTTCAAGAGCTCCAAACTGGAAGATCCGACGACCCCTTTCTTTCAAAGGTTGGATCGACTCATCCGGAGCAGCACAGCGGAAATGAAGGCCGGGCGGCCGAAAACGGTTGCTGATTTCAGGAAGTCTTTACTCGATGCAATCGATATTTCTTATGGAGAAAGCACAAACCAGGAGGCTTCTCCCAAGAATTCCGAAACTTCGACATCCGGCCGAAGGCTGTTTCAAAATAGATGGCTCTGGATCAGTGCCGCCATCGTCTTCTTAGCCCTTCTATTCTTCTCATTGGATTTTCGGGACCGGGATCGCGGGGCCACGAAATCCCCTCTTCGTACAACAGACCCATCAGTGGTCGACAAGGAATCGATCCAGGAAGGATCTCCCATAGACTTTGGCAGGGAAGATGGCGCCAGCTTGCATCTGATCCCTGGAGGGCTGCTCCCCCTGCCGGAAGGATGGGGCCTTGACCCTGGAGCAGAAGAGAAAATTGCCCCTTTCTACATGGATGAGACCCCGGTTACGAATCACCAGTATGTGGACTTCTTGAACGATGAGATTCCCCGCATAAGCGTACAGGCGGGCGTTGTGAGGGTCGGCACTGAAATCTGGCTGCTGTTGGGGGAGGTGCTTGAGGGCTATGAACCCATCATTTTCAAAGGGGGGCGGTTTCGCATAAATAAACCCGGCCATGCATCTTGTCCCGTGGTCCGGGTGACCGCCTACGGGGCCGCCGCGTATGCCCGTTTCTATGGCAAACGCCTTCCCACTGCCGCCGAATGGCTGTATGTCCTGATTAAGGGAGGGAAAGTAGCAAGCAGGCCTGCACCAGGCACGCAGGACGCTACAGTGAGGGGAGGCATGAATAAGATGATGGCTCAAATGATGGACCTGGAGGAGTGGGAGATGGCTGATGAACAGATAGTTGGATCTCCAGGCGGGGAACCACCTCACTTCCCATCCCCCGTAATTCTATCCTTACCCGATAAATATGGGGTTCGCGGATTAGACGGGAATGTCAGCGAATGGGCCGTTCATGCGGTGCCGGCTGCGGGGACGGCGGGAGGATATGTCATCATGGGAGGTTTCCGTGATGATCGAGATAGAAAAGACACCCTCCCCCGACCCTTGCCCCGTCAACCCTGGGAGGCATTCGAAGAAGTGGGTTTCAGATGCGTTAGAAACGCAACCCCCGGGCAGACATAGTTTCTTTTCCGATAATGGAGTGAAACTGCACGAATGTTAAAGATCAATCGGAAAATCCTGTACAAAAAACTGAAAGATTAGGGCGCCGATTGGTCTCACCAACCTGGCATAAGGATGCTGAAAAAAGTTAGTTCTGTCCAACACCCCCTTTGATCCTGTTTCATGCCATAATTATCAAACTGGCTGGTTGTTTTAGTCTCACTATAGCTAAATTGTCCTTCAGGGGGTGTATAATAATACCCCAGGCCAAATTATAGATTATCCCACTCCTTACTGATCAAACAAAATATGAAACTTAAATCTCACATCATTTCAATTGGTTAATCAACAGCAGAGATACTTGGGGATAGGTCTGGCATGGCAGTTGCTTTATAATTGAATATGACAGGATCTTAAAACTACCTGTGGCTATTGCTCGCCGTAACTTTACGGCTCTTATTCAGTATTTCGACACATCGATTGAAGGGAGTGTGACATGACTTACAAAAACAGGCTTCATAAGCGGTTGACGTGGTTTTTGGCCATATTATTTCTAAGCAGCATTTTAATGAGTCCTGCTTTAGCCCGGGCGGACGGATACGGCAACTGGCACATGGGACGATGGATGATGGGCGGCTGGGGCATGGGAGGGTTCGGTATGATATTTATGATAATTTTCTGGGGGCTGATTATCACAGGGATCGTGCTACTGATTAGATGGTTGATCCAGACCACGAGTAGTAGGGGCCAGTCTGCTGTCGGCACAGGTTCTAAAGCAATGGATATTCTGGAGGAACGCTATGCCGGAGGAGAGATAACCCGTGATGAATTCGAATCCATGAAAAGAGATATACTGAAATAAATCAAAAGGGGAGTTGAATAATTTATTTAGCCCCCGGCAATTTTATCTCATGATGCGTCATATGCAATGGACGATCAATGGGCGGATTTTTCAAATGGAGGATGTGGCTGACGATGAGATTGTTCGCCTGGGCTCAAAGGA
>JAOZQV010000185.1 GCA_029932035.1 Deltaproteobacteria bacterium
TTTATGGACCGATCCATACTGGAAGCCACCCCCCACCAGGTGCTCGAGGGCATGATAATAGCTGGCTATGCCATAGGCGCAACCAGGGGATACATATATGCCCGGGCCGAGTACCCCCTCGCAATAAAGCGCCTCGGTATAGCCATTGAGCAGGCCCGTGAAAAGGGTTTTCTCGGTGAGAGAGTGTTCGGCAGCTCCTTTAACTTCGATATCACCATATTCCACGGGGCCGGCGCCTTTGTGTGCGGCGAGGAAACAGCACTCATCGGTTCCATCGAAGGCGGCCGCGGCATGCCAAGGACCAGGCCCCCCTTCCCGGCGGTCAAGGGGTTGTGGGGCAAACCTACCATCATAAACAACGTGAAATCCCTTGCAACGGTTCCCGAGATCATAAACCGGGGCGCCGACTGGTTTGCGGGCATCGGCACCGAGAAGAGCCCCGGAACCGCAGTCTTCGCGCTCACCGGAAAGGTGGCCAACTGCGGACTGATAGAAGTCCCCATGGGCACACCCCTTCGTAAGATCATATTTGACATCGGAGGAGGAATAATCGACGGCGGTACGTTCAAAGCGGTTCAGACAGGGGGACCCTCGGGAGGCTGTCTGCCAGAAAAATTCTTAGACATTCCGGTCGATTTCGAAAACCTGGCGAAGGCCGGTTCCATAATGGGTTCGGGCGGCATGGTGGTCATGGATGAAACCACCTGTATGGTTGATGTTGCCCGTTATTTCTTAGACTTTACGCGGAAGGAATCCTGCGGCAAGTGCGTGCCCTGCCGCATGGGTACAAAGCATATGCTGGAGATCCTCGAGGCCATCTGCGAGGGCAGAGGCGAACCAGAGGACATCCCAAAACTGCTGGAACTGGCAGAGGCCATCAAAGAAGACTCCCTCTGCGGTCTGGGCCAGACAGCGCCCAACCCGGTCATCACCGCCATAAAGTATTTCCGCGACGAATACGAGGCGCACGTGTACGAGAATCGCTGTCCCGCCCTTAAGTGCAAGTCAATGCTTCTGTACCACGTTGACCAGGAGGCCTGCAACCTCTGCGGGACCTGTAAAAGGAACTGCCCGGCAGAGGCCATTACGGGCGACAAAAAGGAAGAAATCCCATTTGAGATACATGTGGACAAATGCATACAGTGCGGAATGTGCGTTACGGTCTGTCCCTTTGGCGCCGTTATAAAGACCTCGCCGGGAATCGTGAAAGACGAAAGAAAAACAGTCGGGGTCGCGGCCTAAATTCCTACGGCCTAAACAACCTGAATAGTTACTATCAAACAAGGATTCAGATAAGAGTTTTGGAGAAACAGAATGGAAAGAGTCTTCTGCACCATTGACGGAAAAAAGGTAAAGGCTAACAAAGACCAGACAATCCTGGACCTGGCCCGGGAGAACGGGATTCACATTCCCACCCTGTGCCACAGCGACGTACTCGCTCCCACCGGGGCGTGCCGCATTTGTCTCGTGGAGGTGAAAGACGCCAGGACCCTGATGCCCTCGTGCGCCACGAACATAGGGGATCTTCCCGGGGACAGGATCATCCAGACCAACAGCGACAAGGTGCGCCGGGAAAGACGTATTGTCCTGGAACTCCTGTGGTCCGCCCACCCCAACGACTGCACTGTCTGTGAAAAGTCGGGAGCCTGCGACCTTCAGCAGTATTCCTATGAATACAACGTGGACGTGGAAAAATACCGAAGCCGCGATCCCTACAACTTTACACCCGATTTCGCCAATCCCTACTATGTGAGAGATTATAATAAGTGTATACTTTGTGGTCGATGCATCAGGGCATGTGCGGAGATCCAGGGGAACTATGTCTTGGACTTCGCCAACCGGGGATTTTCCACCATGGTATCCACCGCAATGGGCGCGGAACTCATCGACTCCAACTGTGTGTTCTGCGGCAACTGCGTGGCCCTGTGCCCCACTGGCGCATTAATTGAAAAATCCCGCCTCGGCAAGGGTCGCGAGTGGGAATTCGAAAGGACCCACACTACCTGCCCATACTGCGGGTGCGGCTGCACCTTTGATCTCTGCACAAAGGCAAATAAAATCGTGAAGGTGGATTCTTCCAATGCTGAGAAGAACATCGTCAACGGCACTGCCCTCTGCGTAAAGGGCCGCTTCGGCCTGGGCTTTGTCGATTCCGGCGAGCGCTTGAACCATCCCCTGGTTCGACGGGTCCCCAGGGAGGAGGCCACAGGAACCGTAAAGGATTATAAAAAGGTGTCCTGGAAAAAGGCCCTTGACCTCGTGGGGGAGCGCCTTACAGAAATCAAGGAAAAGCACGGCCCCGATGCCATCGGCGGATTCTCCTCGGCACGCACCACAAACGAGGAGAACTATCTATTCCAGAAGTTTATGCGGGCGGCCGTGGGCACCAACAACGTGGATCACTGTGCCCGTCTTTGCCACGCCTCCACCGTGGCGGGCCTGGCAAAGGCGTTCGGCTCGGGCGCCATGACCAACTCCATAGACGAGATAAATGACTCGGACTGTATTTTGGTCACGGGCTCGAACACCACCGAGAGCCATCCAATCATCTCCCTCGAGGTGAAAAAGGCGGTCCTTAACGGGGCCAGGCTTATTGTGATAGAACCGAGGAACATAGAGCTCTGCGATATCGCTGAGATGAGCCTTCACCAGAGGCCCGGAACCGATGTTGCATGGATCAACGGCATGATGAACGTAATAATCGATGAAGGGCTCGAAGATCGGCAATTTATTGAGAAGAGGTGCCAGGGTTTCGAGGAGGTAAAGGAGATAGTAAAGGGCTACACACCGGAAAAGGTGGAGCGCATTACCGGCATCCCGGCCGAGGACCTGCGCCGGGCAGCCCGCATCTACGCTAAAGCGGAACGGGCTACCATCCTCTATGCCATGGGCATCACCCAGCACACCAGCGGCACGGACAATGTGCTCTCCATAGCAAACCTTGCAATGCTCTGTGCCCAGATCGGCAGAAGATCCACAGGCGTCAATCCCCTGCGCGGACAGAACAATGTTCAGGGCGCCTGCGACATGGGCGCCCTTCCCAATGTATACCCAGGGTACCAGATGGTGAACGATTTCTCGATCCAGGCCAAGTTTGAGGAGGCCTGGGGTGCCAAGCTCGATGACAAGATCGGCCTGACCGTCACTCAGATGATGGAAGCGGCCGGGACCGGCACACTCAAGGCGATCTATATCATGGGCGAGAATCCCATGCTCACTGATCCGGATCTGAACCACGTGGAAAAGGCCCTGAAGAATCTGGATCTACTCGTGGTCCAGGACATATTTCCCACGGAGACCGCGCTCCTTGCGGACGTCATTCTTCCCGGAGTGAGCTTTGCCGAGAAGACAGGCACCTTCACGAACACCGAGCGAAGGGTCCAGATGGTGCGTAAGGCGATCGAGCCCGCCGGTGAGAGGAGACAGGATTTCAAGATAATCTGCGAGCTTTCAAGGCGCCTGGGCTATAGAATGAACTACCCGGATCAGAAAATGATCATGAAGGAGATCGCAAAGCTCACCCCCAGCTATGGCGGCATAACCCACAAGCGCCTGGACAAGGAAGGGGGTCTTCAGTGGCCCTGTCCCGACTCGAAACATCCGGGCACACCGATCCTTCACAAGGACGGGTTTACCCGGGGGAAGGGCCTCTTCAGCCCCTGCGAATACCGCGATCCCGCCGAACTGCCCGACAAGGAGTATCCCATAACACTCACCACAGGTAGAATCCTGGAACACTACCACTCGGGCAGCATGAGCCGCCGCGCAGAACCCCTGAACGAGCACGTGCCCACCGCATGGGTAGAAATCAGCCCACGGTTAGCCAAAAAACTCGGTGTGGAACAGGGCCAAAAGGTGGCCGTGGCTTCGCGCCGGGGCCGGATCGAAACCTTCGCCCGCGTCACGGAGAAGGTCATCGGCGACGTGGTATTCATCCCGTTTCACTTTGTCGAGGCGGCCGCGAACAGACTCACGAACTCCGCCCTGGATCCGGTGGCCCACATACCGGAGTACAAGGTCTGCGCGGTCCGGATCGATAAGATATCAAAAGGTGCCTGACGCTTCTTCCTGCCTCATGTCTTCGTTGAGCCATACCTGAAAGAGCTTGAAGCCAAGAGAGAGAATAATCGCACCGATAAAGAGGCCGATAATCCCACTGAGTATGAACCCTCCGATGGCGCCGATGAAAACCACAAGCATGGGGACATCAACGCCACGACCCATTAAGAGAGGTTTCAGAAAGGTGTCGCATCCGCCGACAAGG
Source organism: Deltaproteobacteria bacterium (assembly GCA_029932035.1). Taxonomy (GTDB): domain Bacteria; phylum Desulfobacterota; class DSM-4660; order Desulfatiglandales; family Desulfatiglandaceae; genus Desulfacyla. Next base: position 4,265 of record JAOZQV010000185.1, read on the forward strand.
ATGCTCCAGATTGCGAACAATACGGCCGGAACCGTACTGGCAGTGTAAAACACGTAGATAATAATCGGGCCTAATATCAAGATGGTGGGGAGCTGAATCACAGCAAGAATCAGGACAAGCAATGCCCAAAGACCCGCCCCGGGCACACCCACCACGAGACAACCAAGCCCTGCCAGTATGGACTGTATAAGGGCCACGCCCAGAATGCCCCGGGCAACACTTCGCACGGTCGCCCCTGAAAGCTGCACAAGCTCAATTCCCCGTTCACCTGCAAGGCGAACAGCAATGGCCTGAGCTACCTGAACGCCACGCTCTCCATTCGCGAGCAGAACGCCGGCGATGATGATGGCAATCACGAAACTCACGATTCCGAATCCGGCTCCGGCAGCCGTGTTCAGTAGCCACAGGCCAAACACCTTTAAATGGGGCGTGATCTTGCTCACGGCAGATATAAGATTCCCTGAGGAAAGGCGCCAGAAATCGTACAGCGTTTCGCCAATGATCGGCCAGGATTTGATCTTTTCCGGTGGTGCAGGGATACTAAGAGAACCTTCAGAGAGACCAGCGGATAACTTCTGGGCGGTTTCGACAAGTGATCCGGCAAACATCAGGCTGGGAACGATCAGGATGACCAGAAGAAGAAGCGTCACCAGCATTGCGGCCAGCTTGTTACGTCCGCCCAGAGCAGAGCCAAGCCAACGGTACGCTGGAAAAATGGCAATGGCAATGATAATGCCCCAGAAAAAAATCTGAATGAACGGCTGAGCAATGCGGAAACACCAGAACAGAAGCAGCACGATAAGGCCCACAGGAATGATTATCTCTAACGCCTTGGCCACAAGAGATCTATCGTTCGAAAGATGATATGAAGAATTCATGACGGACCCTCCAGTCCATGGTAACTGGTAACCGTTCACGGGTTCAAAGGTTGTATTCTTATCACCATACACCAATTTATAAACGTTTACAATATGGTTGGCCGGGCCATCTCCCCCTTGGCCTCACTCTCGTAGCTTACATAACAGGATGCGTGGGTCGAAAACCGAGCCAATGAGCATGGTGTCTCCAAAGACAGCTGCCACACTGGAGCCTGAAAGAGGTTCGCCTTTGTTCAGGTAGATTTCGTCTGAGGTGTATGATTTAGGTTCTTGGACAGTTACCTTGAGCACCTGCGAGGGAGACAATTCCTGTGGGTCCTTAGAGTATTTTACAAAGGTCAAAAGCCTGGGGTGACAGCCGATCCAAAGCTTGCCGCGCTCATCAACTTCTATGTTATCAGGCCCAGTTCCAAGATCGATGGTATGTCGAAGCGTTAGATCCCCAGAGTCTTTATCCCGATCGTACACACAAACCTCCTGTCCCACGGTTGCCGCCACGTAAACCGTCTTGCCATCAGGGCTCAGGTTGATACCATTGGCATAGGCAAGTCCATCGACCACAGTTCGGAAATTATTCCCGTCATAATAAAGCACGAGGGATCTGGCCAATTGTAGATACTCCTCTACAAGACGCCCTAATTCTGACGTATTGCCATGATCGTTGGTGACATAAAAGGCTCCTGGGCCCACGGGGATTACGTCGTTGGGACTGTGCATAAGGGCACCCTCAATGGACTCGCGGTGGATTAGCTTATTATCTTGGAAATCAAATATCTCCACAAAGTGGCCATGCTGGCGATGATTCACCACAAAGAGGGACTTTACATTTTCCCCGATCCATAACCCTATGCCATGGGGATTGAATTCCTTGGAAAAGTCCGCTGTCAGGTTCACCAACTCAGGGCCCCGAGCTTTCAAATCAAGGCCATATATTGCTCCCTTTTGCACATGACTGCTGTTAGACCACTTGGTCCTTCTGTCAGCAGAAGAAATAAAGGCCATACCGGTTTTCGGGTCAATGGTAATGTCCTCAGAGCTTAAAACACCGGATATGGCCCTGCACTCAGCTTTTAAGTGCGGGTTGATCTTTTTGAATTCCCCTGCATCGTGATATGTTTTCACGATGAGACCTCCGACAAGCAAGGCTAACACGATGAAAGTTATGATGATAGCTTTAAAGGTTTTCATGTTTGAATCCTCCCAACCCGGACAAGCCGGAATCAAATAGAAGTGCGTTAAAATCTCGCTAACGAGGCCTGAAGGTTATCTAAAACTTATGGTCGTCAGGATAGACGATAGGACCTTTTTTACTGAGCTATGGGATTAATTATTCGAACCTGATAAATCCCTCGGCTCACGGCTACAACCTCTCCGTTTTTGTCCTTTATTTCTCCTTCAAGAACATACTCGGCCTTTCCGTTCTTTTCTGCCTCTAATACAATCCTTTCAGCCTCTGGAACAGACATGACCATTCCAATGGTGACGTCGGTTTTGGCAGGCTTTATAAAACGGAGAGTCATTTCCTTGATTACCGGATAAAAACGGGAAACATCAAAAGTTGTCAAGAAAAGCGCGCCGCCCGGGATTTCAGCAATGGTAAACAAAGCTCCGGCATACATTGTACCGATGTGATTCTCATTTCCCTGTAGTGGAACAGAAAGCTTGACACTTCGCGGTTCCAGCTCAATAACTCTCAAGCCCATACGTTCAACAAAATCAAAAGGCTTTTCGATGAACGATTTCATCATTTCGGTTGTAAGTTTCATTTTATCTCCTTTTTTTATTTAAAAGATATTACTCTTAGATACTGCTGTAGCCACTCAATCTCTAAAAGCTGCCTCGAGCTTTTTAAGGCTCCAGGCTGCCCTTTCTTTGAAAGTTTACCCTAACGTTGCATAAAATTTGAGTTCAAAACGTTTTAGATTAAGTCATCAAGGGGCGATGAACCGTTTTCAAGGTTGAAAACGTATTGAACATAGGACGCAGTCTTAAAAATAGGCCAGCGTTTCTTGATGGCCTGATATAGAGCGAGCGTAGCGTTTTTGGGCCGAAGATTTATGCAA
>JAOZQV010000186.1 GCA_029932035.1 Deltaproteobacteria bacterium
GGATAATTCCTCTATAAATGGGCACAACTCCTCCAGATTTTGAGGACACTCTTTAAAGGAGAAGTGAAATGACCCAAGAATTTCGTCCCTGATAATCAAGGGAAAAGCGAGGGTGGATCTCAGACCCTCTTTCCACATGGATTCGACGGTGGTTAATTGATCGAACCTGGAGAGGTCTTTGATGATGACAGGCCTTCTCGATTCAATCACCATACGAGCGACTGACCCCTTGGGTAAAGGCCTGCTACTTTCACAAGTTATCCCATCGGGCTTAATCCCTTCAGCAGTTGCAAAATAACTAAGCGAATTGTTTTTGCGGTCATAGAGGTGGATGCTGCAGCGGTCATAGGGAAAGAGCTTTTTGATCTCAATGGCTAAGGCCCTGAAGAGTCCCTCACATGTGTAATGACTGAGAATAGCGTTGTTTATTCTCAATAAAGACAAATACTTTCTCGATGAACTCCAAGGCATTTCTCACTCCAAAGCCCTCATTAGATCAAGATCGGTTGAAACAGAAAGAGGCCACTCGATCATTCATAATAGATTTTTTGAGAGGATGCAAGCCAAATATTCGGCGCTTGAGCCTAAAATTGGGCGCAGGATTTGGGCATGACGAAACTCTTTATTTCTATGGAAACCGTTTTTTCTATAAATTCCAACGGTTACGTTTTGTGCAGATGGTGGCACAGGTATTGCTTGAAGACTAAGCAAAGATATTGGAAATTGGAAATTCGAGCTAAAACGACTTATTCTTCGCTTTCTGATTTCGAATCCCGTCCTGCGGGTGTAATTTCTTTCCAATCCGGAGACCAGTTTTTCATACCCTTATCTGGGACAAAAAACGTTTTCTAACGGGAGGGGCTGATGGAAAAACATTTGGAAGGTGTAAGGGTCATAGATTTGACGGCGTATCTGTCGGGACCTTTTGTGAGTTTGAATTTGGCTGCTATGGGTGCAGAGGTGATTAAGATTGAACGGCCCAAAATCGGTGATCCCTGCCGGTGGAATCCGCCATTCGCCGGCCCTGAGGGTGTTGGTTACCGCAGTCAGAGCGACGTCGATGTGTCTCTCCTATACTTGAAGCGAAACCGTGGCAAAAAGAGCATTTTCCTGAACATGAGAAGCGAGAAGGGAAAGAAGATTCTTGAACGCCTCGTGGAAAAGGGAGACGTGGTCGTGGAGAACTTCGCGCCCGGCAGTATGGAACGATTAGGTTTCGATTATGAAAGATTGAAAGAGCTCAATCCCCGGATTATCTATTGTTCCATTTCAGGCTATGGCCAAGATGGGCCGTATAAGGAGAGAACAGCCTTTGACCTTACGATCCAGGGGACCAGTGGCATCATGGGAGTCACCGGTTTTCCCGACGGGCCTCCAACACGTTGTGGGGCCTGGGTGGGAGACATGATACCTGCCATGTATGCCCTTTCCGCCATTTTGGCTGCTCTCTATTCCCGTGAAAAAACAGGGACGGGAGAAAGAATAGACATATCCATGCAAGACTGCTGTTTTTCCATGATCATGGATGAAGCGCTTGACTTCCATCTTGAGCAGGGGATCCCCATGAGAACAGGAAACAGGAACCCCAGACTGGCGCCATGGAATGCCTATCAGGCGAGGGATGGATATGTAATTATTTGCGTGGCCAACAATGTGCAATGGGAGGCCTTTGTGGATGCGCTCGGAAGAGAAGATCTGAAGGAAGACCCTCGATTCAAGAATCAAGAAGGACGTTCCAAAAACTCTGATGTAATAGAAAGGATCGTGCTCGACTGGCTTAAGAGTTTAACCGTTGAAGAAGCTCTTGAACGCTTGCGAAAAAAAAGGGTGGCGTGTGATTCCGTGATTGAGATCGAGGATGTTTTCAATGATCCTCAATTGAAATCCAGGGGAATGATTCGGGATTTATATCATCCCAAGAGCGGGAAGACCGGCATAAAGACCGCGGGATTTCCCGTCCATTTCACTGAGTCTAATGCCGGACTCACGCAATCGGCCCCTTACCCCGGCCAACATAACGAAGAAATTTATAAAGGACTGTTGGGGATTTCGGAAGAGGAAATGCTCAGACTGCAGGACGAAGAAATCATTTGAAAGGGGGTGATAAAGAAAGGGTGGACCGGATCGAGGAAAGGTCCAGGGTTAGAGTCGGTAATTTCCACTTAGTTCTTTAAAGGAGGGAGTTCATCATGGTGAGAAAAAAGATATGTTTGTTGTCTTTATTGGTTACTTTGATTTTTTTTGGCGCGTGGTGCACGCCGTCGGCGAGTGCCGCCCCCATCAAGATGCGGGTTCAAACAGCTGCACCAAATGTCAGTCTATCATATAAATCGGTGGTTTGGCTCGCCGATGCGGTTCGGGAGATGTCGAACGGACGACTTGAAATAGAGGTCTTACCGGCTGGCGCCATCGTCCCGACAGCTCGGATCCCAAGCGCGGTGGACAAGGGTTTGGTTGAAGCAGGCGCCACGTACGCCCAGTATTTAGCTGGAAAGCATATGGCTGGTGCCCTCTTTGGCGCGCCGTCCGCGGGTGGCGGGAGCGATGTCGGTATAGATCAGTTCGGCCATATGACGTGGCTGATATTTGGGCCTGGCCGTGAGCTCCAGGAAGAGTATTTTCGTGATATCGTCAAGCTGAACCTGGTGGCCTTTCCGGTGGGCTTCCATGGTCCGCTCAGCGTCGGGTGGTTCGCTAAGCCAATCGAAAACCTGAAGGATCTTCAGGGCCGCCGCTATCGATCGGGCCCGGGTCTCATAGCCGAAACCTGGAAGAAGATCGGCGTTCCGGCAACATTTTTGCCTGGTGGTGAAATTCTTCCGGCGGGTCAGCGGGGCGTGATAGACGGCGCACAGTGGGGGAGCCCCTACGACGATATGCCCATGGGTTTCCATCAGATATGGAAACACTACTACCTCCAGGGCGCACATTTCCCAATCTCGTCATGGGAGTTGTTAATCAACAAGGATTTCTGGAACAAACTTGCGCCAGATTTGCAAAAGATGATCGAAATTAGTGCCCGGGCCTGCGTTTTGGAAACCTTCCATCGATTACTTGTAGATAACGGCAAACTGTTGAGGGAGGCCACGGAGAAGTACGGGGTCACCGTTCACGATGTGCCGCCGGACATCTTCGAAGCATACATGAAGGCCACTAACGAGGTGCTGGAAAAGTATAAGAAAGACCCCTTCTTCAAGAAGGTTTTGGATTCCCAACGCGAGTACGCTGACCTGATCCGCCCCTATTGGAAGGCGTCGCTCAATAGCTCCGTTTTTCTGGTGGAGAGCAAAAAGTAGTAAATGTGTTGCAAGGATCGGGGGCAACTGTGCGGCACCCGGCGCGGCGGCGTATGCCATTCTGAAACTGAATGGGGAGTTTGTTGTGCCGGTGCCGCGAGCTTCGGCTCTCCAAGGGGGGTGGAAACGAGGTGTAGATAGCGTGAAGTGGCCAATGATGGCGTCACAAGTGGGAACCGAATGTTCGGTGAGTACGCCTTGGATTGGACATAGGCTGAGGTTTTTAGGATGCACGTACTAAAGAGGATCGTACGAGTTCTGGACAATATCACGCTCTGGCTAGCACGGCTCACCTGGTGGCTGGTAATTCCTCTCATGGCAGTTCTCGCCTATGAGGTGATAGTCCGCAAGTTATTCGTCGCCCCGACGGTTTGGGCGATGGATATTAGTTATATGCTCACCGGCATCTTAGGAATGATAGGTGCGGTCTACGCGCTCTATCGAGGTGGGCATATCGCCATCGACTTCATCACGGATAGGTGGCCCCTCCGAACCCAGGCGGCTTTGAACACCGTTTTTTATATCACCTGCTTTTTCCCGGGGATCACCATCTTCCTGTGGTTCGCTTGGCAGTTCGCGTATGACTCCTGGCTTATAAAGGAGCGGGCGCTCACGGGTGCGTGGATGGCCCCCATATATCCGCTGAAGATGGTGCTGGTCGTGGCAATGGCGTTCTTAATCCTTCAGGGAATCTCCGAGTTCCTGAAGAATCTGTACGTGTTGTTCCGGGGGCATCGGTTATGAGTCCAGAGGCGCTCGGTCTCGTCTTTATCTGCGTCCTTTCAGTGGCGCTGTTCATCGGTTTTCCCGTTGCATTCACTCTCATCATCCTGTCAATCGTCTTTGGATACATCGGTTTCGGTTGGGTCGTCTTCGACCTGATGGTGTATCAATACTTCTCGCTGATGGAGGATCCAATCTGGGCGGCCGTACCGCTCTTCCTTTTCATGGGGCTGATTTTGGAGGAGTCGGGGATGATGGAACGTATCTTCAGGGCATTCCAGCTGCTCCTAGCGCCGGTCCGTGGGTCCCTCTACCTGGCAGTGGCAATAAGCGCCGCGATTTTTGCCGTCGCCACCGGGATCGTTGGCGCGTCGGTCGTGCTTCTCGGCGTCATGGCCGCTCCGACCATGAATAAGTGCGGGTACGACGTGCGCCTGTCGTCTGGAATCATCACTGCGGGTGGAACACTCGGCATCCTTATCCCGCCGAGCGTCATGCTGGTAGTCATGGGTCCCGTCGTGGGTGTATCAGTAGTGGATCTGTTCGCGGCGGCCATAATCCCCGGGATCCTGCTGGCCGGGCTCTTCGGCGGGTATGCCCTGCTGCGCTGCTTTATTCAGCCTCATATGGGTCCGGCTCTTCCCAAGGACCAACGGGCGAGTTCATTCACCTTCATCCTGCGGGAGCTCGCCGTGGGTCTCGTACCTCCCGCAGGGCTGGTCATGTCGTGTCTGGGGAGTATCGTTTTTGGCTGGGCCACCACAACGGAAGGCGCGGCCATGGGAGCATGTGGGGCGTTGATCCTCCTCCTGGCGTACCGCCAATTCACGTGGGCCAGGGTCTATAAGGCAGGGATGCAGACGCTGGAGGTGACCGGCATGGTCGTCTTTCTTGTTGGAGGTTCCAATTTCTTCGGGGCCGTCTTCTCGCGCCTTGGGACGCCGACCATGATTACCGAAGCCCTCATCGGACTTGGTCTGGGGCCATTTGGGACCATTTTGATCGTCCTGTTAATCATATTCATTCTGGGGTGGCCGCTTGAATGGATCCCGATCGTCCTCATCGTGGTCCCGATTGTGCTCCCTGTGATTCAGGCATTCGACATCAACCTCGTCTGGTTCAGCATTCTGGTGGCAGTATGCCTCCAGACGGCGTGGCTGTCCCCCCCGGTGGCCTTGGCCTCCTACTGGCTGAAAGGTGTCGTGCCTGAATGGGAACTTAAAGACATTTATATCGGCATGTTACAGTTCATGGGCCTTCAAGCGTTGGGGACGCTGCTCCTGCTTTTCTTTCCCCAGATCGCCCTCTGGCTTCCTTCCGTGATGAATCGATAGGGCCTTGGCGTGTGGTTAACATGGTAGGCTCCTCGAAGGAATGTGAGGGAGGGCCTGAGCGAGCTGAGGCCATTGCCATGATCAGAGGAAGTTTACCAACTGAGATGCTCTTAGTATCAAGCCGAGGCGCCCGGGCAGGTCCGTTGTTATGATTTACACTTAATGATATGGAGGATGCATTTATGGAGGGAATAGACCAGGATGATGTCATTCAGATACTGAGGATGTTGGAGGAATCGACCTTTGATGAATTACACCTGGAAATGGGTGGACTTAAATTGGTTGCAAGCAAAAGCGGTAAAAAGGCAAGCCCAGCCGAGGGAATGAAGTCCGACGATGGCGAATCTACCGAATCGAAGGTTGCCGTGGAACCTGCTGTTCAGGCAAGAAAAGAAAGGCCCGATATCCCGCAACCGTCGGATATTGAAGAAAACGGTTTTATCGCCATCAAAGCCCCGATGCTTGGCACCTTCTACGGGGCGCCCAAACCCGGCGCGCCGCCATTTGTGGAGGTGGGCCGACTGGTATCCGAAGATGATTCGGTTTGCATCATTGAGGTCATGAAACTCTTTAATACGGTCAAGGCAAACGTTCGGGGGCGCATTGCCAAGATCTACGCAGAAAATGGGCAAATGGTAGAATACCAGCAGACTCTTTTTCTGGTGGAAGAACTCGAGGGGACGGCTGAAACGGGTGAGGAGGAAAACGCTTCATGAAGGGCATCTCCCGCGTTTTAGTGGCCAACCGGGGTGAAATTGCTGTTCGTATCATTCGAGCATGCCGGGAGCTCGGGATAGAATCAGTCGTTACGGTCTCTGAGGCGGATAGCGGGAGTCTACCGGCAAAGTTGGCCGACAGAGCCGTATGCATCGGCCCCCCTGCACCCATGCAGAGTTACTTGAAAGTAGACACCATAGTCGCGGCCGCCCTGGGTACGGGATCGGATGCCATCCATCCCGGATACGGTTTTCTTGCAGAACAGCCTCAGCTCGCCGAGGTCTGCGCGGCGCATGGTCTGATTTTTGTGGGGCCGAAAGCAGATAATATTAGAAAGATGGGAGATAAGCTCTACGCACGAAAGCTGGTAGGTGGGCTCGGGGTTTCAATTATTCCCGGATCAGAGCTTGTATGCCATCTTGGAGAAGCGGCAGAAGCAGCGGAAAGCGTCGGATACCCTATTCTATTAAAAGCTGCCGCGGGTGGCGGTGGAAAGGGAATGAAAATCGTTGAGCAACCCGAGGATCTGAGGACCCTCTTTGACGAGGCTTCGGTCGAGTCACTGAGTGCATTCGGGGACGATAGGATATATGTGGAGCATTATATCCCAAACGCACGACATATAGAGGTCCAAATCATCGGGGATCGTTTCGGGAATGTCATACATCTTTTTGAACGCGATTGTTCGCTTCAACGCCGCTATCAGAAAATGGTTGAAGAGGCACCCTCTCCTGCTGTATCGCCTGAACTCAGAGAAGAAATTTGTAAAGCGGCCGTCAGGATTGGCAAACACATAGGATACGAAAATGCCGGAACAATCGAATTCATGTTGGACCAGGATCAAGGTCGGTTTTATTTTCTTGAGATGAATACCCGCATTCAGGTGGAACACCCGGTGACGGAGATGATCAGCGGCATAGACCTGGTCAAGGAACAATTCAGGGTGGCTTCCGGGGATTCATTCAGTGTATCACAAGAGGAAGTCAAATTGACCGGTCACGCCATCGAGTGCCGAATAAACGCAGAATCACCAAATGCGGGTTTTGCACCTTGCCCCGGTAAAATTACAGAGTGGGAACCACCGGCTGGGGAAGGGATACGGATTGAGTCACAGTGTTATTCCGAATATTT
>JAOZQV010000187.1 GCA_029932035.1 Deltaproteobacteria bacterium
GAGTGTGCCTTCTGCAGGGCTTCCTGCCCATCCAGGGATCTTTTCAAAGAACCCGATTCCGGTCTACCTCTAAAATGCGATATGTGTGAAGATGAAGAAGAGCCCTTGTGTGTTAAGTGGTGCATAACTGATGCCCTGACTTACGAAGAAAGGGAAGAGGAAGTCGAAGAAGAGGAGGATGAGCAGGAGGAGATGGAGATCGGGTTGGAAGCATTGGCAGACAAATATGGGTTGGACAAGATAATGGATAGCGTTGCCCGAATGTCAATGAAGGGCTAAAACATCAAGGCGAAAGAAGAGGATTAAGTAAAGACAGTGGAGATTGTAGCCGACTACAAAGAAATTATAGATGTTATCAAAAAGAGCGGTGGCGACGCCTTCAAGAGATGCTTCCAATGCGGATTGTGTGATACGGTTTGTCCGTGGAACAGGGTTAGAACCTTTAGTATGCGCAAGCTGGTCCGACAGGCGACGTTTGGTTTTACTGAGATAGAGAGTGAAGAGATGTGGCTTTGTACCACTTGTGGTAGATGCCCTCAACAGTGCCCCAGGGATGTAAATCAAATAGAATCCGGGGTATCCCTGCGCAGGGTTGCCACGGAATATGGGGTCTTTCCTACTTCTGTCAAACCTATCCGCACCGCTATCGGAAGCCTCATTGGAGAAGGGAACCCCCTTGGTGAAGACCGAAAAAAGAGGGCAGATTGGGCAAAAGGCCTTTCTGTAAAAACATTCACCGAGGAAATGGAGGTTTTATATTTCCCTGGCTGCTACCCCAGCTATGACCCAAGATTGAAAAAGGTCTCCACGGCCACAGCGAAAATCCTAAACTCGGCAGGGGTGGATTTCGGGATATTAGGCGCCAAGGAGAATTGCTGCGGAGAAAGCATCCGCAAAACAGGTGATGAGGAATTGTTCAAACGCCTCGCCAAGGAAAACATCAAAACGTTTATCGATAATGGCGTGAAAAAAATCCTTGTTTCTTCCCCTCATTGCTACCATACCTTCAAAAACGAGTATCCCGAATTTATGGTAAACTTTGAGGTGATCCATATCTCCCAATATTTATTTGAGCTTATGAATGAGGGAAGACTTGAGTTCACCAAAGAGTATAAGAAGAAAGTGACGTATCATGACCCCTGTTACTTAGGTCGACATAATGGCATATATGACGAACCCCGAGAGGTCTTAAAGAATATACCTGGTTTAGAGTTGAATGAGATGCCTGAGTCGCGCGTAGATAGTCTCTGTTGCGGAGGGGGAGGCGGCAGGGTTTGGATGGAAACTCAAAAGGGAGAAAGATTCGGCGACCTCAAAATAGAACAGGCTGTTGGGGTCGGGGCTGAGTTGCTGGTTACTTGCTGCCCATACTGCATTACCATGCTTGAAGATAGCAGGATAACCATGGGTTTCGACGAAAAGATAGAGATTAAGGATATTACGGAGATAATACAGGAAGTTATTTAGGGAACCTTAGAAATCTGATAAGGAAATAGAGAAGTGGAAAAAGAACAAATTGAACAGCTTTGTAAAAGCTTCGCGGACACTGATTTTGGCGATGTTATGGTTCTCGGTGGAGGAGTCAGCGGCATTCAAGCATCATTAGATCTTGCCACTGCTGGATTTAAAGTTTACCTGATTGAGAAAACGCCGAGCATTGGGGGCCATATGGCCCAGCTTGACAAGACTTTTCCCACCAATGACTGCTCCATGTGAATTCTCTCACCCAAACTGGTCGAGGTCGGCCGGCATCCAAATATAGAGGTTCTGACCTATGCTGAAGTTGACGGTGTAGAAGGGGAAGCGGGAGACTTTAAGGTCACCCTGACCAAGAAGCCGAGATATATTATAGAGGAAAAATGCACGGGCTGTATGACCTGTGCAGAATACTGCCCGGTCGAATACCCGGATCAATTTAATCAGGAAATATCGGCCAATAAAGCTGTCCATATATACTTCTCTCAAGCAATTCCCCTTATCTCATATATTGATGAAAGCTGTATTTACCTAAAAGAGAAAAAGTGTCGTATTTGCGAAAGCGTCTGTCAGAATGAAGCCATAGATTTCAATCAAACGACGGAGAAGGTGGAAATAAGTGTAGGGGCGATAATTCTGTCTTCCGGTATAGAGCCATTTGATCCTAAGGTGAAAGATGAATATGGCTACGGAAAGATGCAGAACGTAATCACCAGTATGGACTATGAACGTCTGTTATCCTCCACCGGGCCGTACGAAGGTCAGGTGCTGCGTGCTTCCGACAATAAGCATCCCAAGAAAATAGCCTGGATTCAATGTGTCGGTTCCAGACGGGTTACGCAGGGCGATAACAGCTATTGTTCAGGCGTATGCTGCACCTATACCCAGAAACAGGTAATTTTGACAAAGGATCATGCTCCAGATGCGGAATGCACCATATTCCATAATGATATTCGTTCTTTTGGCAAGGATTTTGAACGATACTACCAGAGAGCAGAACAGCTACCCGGAGTTGAATTCATTAGAAGCTACGCGTCAATTTCAAGAGAGGATCCGGAAAGCAAGAATGTCTTTTTAAGATATGCGACCACCGACGAAGGCGTAAAAGAGGTAGAATTCGATATGGTGGTATTGTCCGTTGGACTGAACCCTCCTGCCAATAATAAGGAACTGGCAGATATGTTTGGAATCGAACTCAATTCACACGGATTCTGCGAGGCAACGCAATCCAACCCTATGGAGACCACCAGGCCTGGAATCTTTGTCAGCGGAGCCTTCCAGGGCCCTACAGATATTCCCGAGTCGGTTTTTACCGCCAGCGCGGCCAGCTCCCAATGTGGTGAACTCCTTGATTACAGGAGAGGGAATCTGGCCAAAGAAAGGATATATCCGCCGGAGAGGGATGTCTCCAAAGAAGAGCCAAAGATAGGCGTCTTTGTGTGTCATTGTGGGGCTAATATCGGAAGAGTGGTAGATGTTCCTTCCACAGTTGAATATGCCTTGACCTTACCCAATGTTGTCTACGCACAGGAACAGCTATTTTCATGTGCCACCAATTCCGCCCAGGAAATAACAGACATGGCAGAGGAAAAAGGGCTCAATCGAGTGGTTATCGCTGCCTGCTCCCCCAGGACCCTTGAACCCTTATTCCGGGACACCATTCGGGAGGCGGGACTTAATCAATATTACTGTGAAATGGCGAATATTAGAGAACATTGCTCCTGGGTCCATTCTAAGCAAAAGGAAGAGGCCACTGAAAAGGCAAAGGATATTACCCGGATGTCGGTAGCGCGAGCTCGCTATTTGGAGCCATTACAGGAATTTGATCTGCCGGTAAACAATAGGGCTTTAGTGGTTGGTGGCGGTATAGCCGGCATGACCTGCGCGCTCTCCATAGCCAACCAGGGACATGAGGTCCACCTGGTGGAAAAGGATAAAAACTTAGGAGGGGTTGCTCGAAGAATTAGCGCCACCCTGGAAGGAATGGATGTTCAAGCATATTTGAATGATGTGATACGCGCGGTTTATGAGAACCCCTTAATACATGTATCTCATGAAGCCACCATCACAGATGTTTCCGGTTACGTGGGTAATTTCGTCACCACGGTGGAAACTGAAGGCAGCGTCAAAAAGATAAAACATGGCGCATCCGTCATTGCTATAGGCGCTGATGAATATAAACCTACCGAATACCTTTATGGCGAAGATGACAGAGTAATGACCCACCTTGAGTTGGAGGAGCACATTGCCAAAAGAGACGAAAGGGTGACTAACGCCCAGAGTCTGGTGATGATCCAGTGTGTAGGCTGCAGAAATGAGGATAGAAATTACTGCAGCAGGGTATGTTGCAGCCATGCCGTAAAGAACGCCTTGAAACTGAAAGAGACTAATCCCGAAATGGATATCTACATTCTCTTTCGGGATATGAGAACGTATGGGCTTATGGAGGATTATTACCGGGAAGCCTCAGAAAGGGATGTAAAATTCATCCGTTATGAGCCCGATAACAAGCCCCAGGTGGAAGCGACCACAGTAGAAGGCAGGCCCGTTATAAGGGTTATTGCGACCGATCCCGTCTTAGGTCAGAAGCTTGCTATTGATGCCGATGTGCTCTCTTTGGCTGCCGCTGTTATTCCCTCTGCAGGAACCAATGAAGTAGCCGGATTATTCAAGGTAACTTTAAGCCCGGATGATTTTTTCAAAGAAGCCCATGTCAAACTAAAACCTGTTGAGTTTGCTGCAGATGGCGTTTTTCTTTGTGGAATGGCTCACTATCCTAAGCATATACAGGAAACGATTAATCAGGCCTATGGCGCTGCCGGTCGAGTCCTAACCCTTCTCTCACACGATACCGTTACCGCCTCAGGTTCTGTTTGCGAGGTCAAAGAGAACGACTGTGTATCGTGTGGGGCATGTATCTCAGCCTGCACTTATGGCGCCATAGAGTTTCGTGAGACACCACAGGGCAAAAAAGCATGGGTTAATCCGGTGCTTTGTAAGGGAGACGGTCTCTGTAACGCAAAGTGCCCGACAAATGCTATTGTACTAAAGCACTTTACCGATGAAGAGCTTTTGAACCAAATTGACGCGGCGGTTCCAGAGGTAGAGGTCATACAACAATTTGATGCGGCAGTTGGAGACGTGTAGCCAGCATCCAGCATCCAAGAATGAAGTGGGGAGTGTGAAATGTGGAGTTGAAAGTTAAATCGGAATTCTTCCTTTCTACACTTTAGGCGCTCCAAACTCGTAACTTCAAACCTGGGAAACCACTACCCAGTACCAGGCACCCAGTGTCCAGAAAAAGGAGTTGAAAACACATGAGTACAGGTCTTGAATTTAAACCAAGAGTATTAGGTTTTGTGTGCCACTGGTGAGCATATGGCGCTGCTGACCTGGCTGGAGTTTCCAGACTGCAATATACAAGTGAAATGAGGCTTATTCGGGTCATGTGTTCCGGTAGAATCGACCTTGAATTCATACTCAGGGCCTTCTTAAATGGACAAGACGGCGTGTTTATTGGCGCTTGCCGGCTGAATGAATGTAATTATGTTACTCATGGAAATTACGATGCCTTAAGTAATACGCATTTATGTAGAAAAATAATGAAACATATAGGCCTGAACCCGGAAAGGCTAAGGATCAAATTTATGTCTGCCGCTGATGGAGGCCTTTTGGCTGAAGCTTCTAATGATTTTATCAAGAAGGTGAAGGAGTTAGGGCCACTTGGCAAGAGCGAAGGAATAGACGAAAATAAATTGAAGTTCAAACTTGAAGCAGTCAGCAAATTAGTCCCCTACATTAAGCTGGTGGAAAGGGAGAAGCTGAGAGTACCTGTTAAATCTGAAGAAGAGTATAATAAATTTTTCATTAGTGATGAGGTAAACAGGTTATTTGATGAATTAATTGGTGATAAATTGTCAGTAAGCCAAATTATGTTACACCTGCGGGAAAAACCCTTTTCAACCGGGGAACTCTCTGAGATTTTAGGGCTAAACCCGTCTGAAGTATCAAGACACATGAAAAGTTCATCAAGACAAGGACTCGTCAGGTACGATGAAACCCGGAAGTGCTATGCTCTCGCCTAAGGTGAAAGCGCAGGCAGTGGATTAAGGGAAAGAAGAAGGTTAGGAAAGCAACTATGGATAACGATAGAATCGATCAGATTATTGATAAACATCAGGGCGAAGCCAGTTCGTTAATTCAAGTATTATTAGAGATTCAGAGCGAAAATCATTGGCTTCCTAAAAACGGATTGGAGAGGGTCAGTGAAAAATTACAAGTTCCTTTAACCCGGATATTGCATATAGCTACCTTTTATAAAGCCTTTAGTCTCGTTCCTAAAGGACGTCACGAAGTTCACATTTGTGTGGGTACTGCCTGTCATGTTCGTGGTGCGACGCGTATCCTTGACACAGTGGAAGAAGCGACTGGAATCAAACCTGGGGAAACAGATCTGGATTTGAAGTTCAGCCTGGAAACCGTTAACTGCCTCGGCTGCTGTGCTTTAGGACCGGTTGTGGAAGTGGATGGGAAAGTTCACGGTAAGATGTCACCAATCAAAACAGCAGAAGTGTTAAAAATCTATGAGTAAGGGAAAATTATGGCGCGGTTAAATTCGCCTGAAGAACTAGAGAACTTCAGACAGGAACTATTATCCAAAAAAGACCCAAACATGCCTTGCATTTCAATATGTGCGGGTGCCGGTTGTATTGCCTCCGGTGCAGATGAAGTCATAGAAGCATTTAAAGCCCAGATCGAGAAAGAGGGCCTAACTGCAAAAGTTGATACCAAAGGAACCGGGTGTCCTGGATTTTGTGAGAGAGGACCCGTTGTGGTCATTTATCCCGAGGAGATATGCTATCTTGGGGTAACTGCTGATGACGTATCCGAGATTGTCTCACAGACCGTAAAGGAGAAGAAGGTCGTCGATCGTCTGCTTTTCGTTGATCCAATCACAGGTGAGAAAGCAATCCATGAATCCGATATCTCCTTTTATAAGAATCAAAAACGAAACGTCCTCTGCAATAACATTAAGATTGATTCTAAGAGTATTGATGACTATCTGGCAATTGGTGGTTATTCTGCATTAACCAAAGCACTTTCCCGGATGACTGATGTGAAAGTATTGGAGGAAGTCAAAAAATCCAACCTGAGAGGAAGGGGAGGCGCGGGCTTTCCAGCAGGGAGAAAATGGGAAGGATCACGCAATGCTCCTGAGCCGATCAAATATGTGCTCGTCAATGCGGATGAGGGTGATCCCGGGGCATTTATGGATAGAGCGCTCCTTGAAGGAAATCCTCATTCCATCCTCGAGGGATTAATCCTTGGCGGTTATGCAATCGGCTCCCACGAGGGCTATTTTTATGTTCGACAGGAATACCCCCTGGCAGTAGAGAATATTAATCTGGCGATTAAACAGGCCGAAGAGTATGGTTTACTTGGGGAAAATATTCTTGGTTCAGGCTTTGATTTCCGAGTTTTCGTACACCAGGGAGCCGGCGCTTTTGTTTGTGGTGAATCAACTGCTCTGATGACGTCATTGGAAGGCAGGGCAGGAGAGCCCAGACCGAAGTATATTCGCTCCAACATCAAGGGTCTTTGGAATAAACCCACCGTATTGAATAATGTTGAGACCTGGGCAAATGTGCCGCTTATTATCAATAAAGGCGCTGACTGGTTTACTCAAATTGGAACTGAATCAAGCAAGGGCACAAAGATTTTTT
>JAOZQV010000188.1 GCA_029932035.1 Deltaproteobacteria bacterium
ACTTTAGGCACTTCTATTTATATGTCCCATGTAATAAATACCATTATCCCTATTTTCGCGATTATCCTTTTGGGCTGGGTCTTAAGCTGGCGCAAATTTATACCCTCAGGCCTCATCGCCCCCCTTAATCGGTTAGTCTATTATATAGCGATTCCTGCAATGATTTTTAGTGGGGTAGCAAGATCCTCATTTGAGGCCCACTTTGATCCTTTTCTTCTTGCAGCGACATTGATTCCAACCTTGCTGATATTTCTGATTGCTCTCTTCGCGGGCATGGGTTGCTCTTTGGATCGTCATCATATGGGCACCTTTATGCAATGCTCTTTTCACGGCAATTTAGGGTACATCGGGCTCGGCGTGTGTTACTATCTATTGGGCGAAAAAGGCTTTACAAGCGCCAGCATATTGGCCGGGTTTTTGATGCTTTGTCAGAATTTTTTAGCAGTTATCGGGTACCAGTTGTTTTCCGGAGGGATGAGAGAGGGGCGCAGGTCCTGGTTTTTCATTAAAAAAATATGCGGGAATCCTGTTATATTGTCGGCTCTTGCAGGCATGTCCTTTTCGCTGTTGAAAATCCCGATTCCCGAGACCATCGAGAGGTGTCTCACGATCATAAGCGGGATGGCGGTCCCCTCGGCTCTCTTAGTCATAGGGGCGTCACTCTCTTTCGGCCTTATAAAGGCAAATTTCAGACTGGTCCTTGCGGCGGGCCTGTTGAAACTCGTAGCCCTTCCAGCCCTGGGTATCCTGGCATATCACCTCGCAGGCATTCCATCCGCCCAGTTTCTTCCCGGTCTGATCCTGTTAGCTGCTCCAAGTGCAAGTATAAGTTTTATAATGGCGGGGGAGATGAATGGTTCAACAGATCTTGCTTCTGCCGCGATTTCAATGAACACCCTCCTTTCTGCCTTGACATTCATTTTGTGGCTGTGGCAGTTTAATTGAAATGCCAAAAATTTAAAATGCCTAAAATGCCTAAAGTTGTGGTTCGCCTTCGCGATCCAATCAAGAAATGATTTCCTTGGAACACCGATTTTTGCTGAGCCAGTCTGATATAAGTTTCGCAGCTGTCGGTTAAAAAATGACCAAACCCCTAATTTTAAGCATTTTAGGCATTTTAGGCATTTCCCCTAAAAAATATGCTACCGGACTATCACATACATACGGCCCTTTGTAAGCATGCCACCGGTGACGTGGCTGGCTACAGATCAGTGGCAAAAAAGCAGGGGATACCTGAAATCTGCTTTACTGATCACGCTCCCAACCCGGATGGATTCGATCCGGCCCACCGGATGGCGCTTAACCAATTTTCCTACTACAGGGAGATAATTGAAGCTCTCCAGGACGGCAAAACCCCGGAAGTCCTGTTGGGTCTGGAAGTTGAATACTATGAAGGATGTGAGCGGTTCCTCCGGGAATGGATCCCTGCACAAAAATTTGACTTTGTGATCGGATCGGTGCACTTTATCGGGGGGTGGGGCTTTGATCATCCAGAACAGAGAGATATATGGGATTCGGCAGATATAACAGCTACATGGCAAAAATATTTCAATGTTTTATTAAAGTTTGTCGGGTCCGGTCTGTTTGATGCTGTAGCGCATCTTGATCTGCCCAAAAAATTTGGCCACCGTCCTAAGGACAAGGATTTGAAGGAGATGATCCAGCCTGTGCTTGACGGTATTGCTAAGGCCGGGATGGGAATTGAACTAAATACATCCGGCCTACGGAAACCTGTTGGTGAAATTTATCCGTCGCCGCTTATTGTTGCCATGGCACGGGAAAGAGAAATCCCCATATGTTTCGGATCTGATGCTCACTGTCCCGATGATATTGGGGACGGATTTGCGTTAGCCCTTGATTTGGCCCGGGAGGGAGGCTATAATGATTATTTCAAGATCAGGCAGCGGAGGAAGGAGCTGACCCCGCTCCCCGGGTTCTGAAGTTTGGAGTGTGGAGTTTGGAGTGCCTAAAGTTGTGGACAACAGAGAATTTTCTAAAGATCTCGAAAAACGAACCCGTCAATTTGCGGTGAAAATCATTCGACTCTCGGTATTGTTGCCCAATACTCCTGAAGCGCGAGTGATAAGAAATCAGATAACAAAATCCGGGACTTCCATTGGCGCTAATTACCGGGAAGCTAACCGAGCCAGAAGCAAGGCTGATTTCAAGAATAAGATTAAGATATGTGAAAGTGAAGCAAGTGAAACTCAATACTGGCTTGAGGTGATTGTTGAGGCCAAATGGCTTCCATGGGAAAAGATCAAACCGGAATATGAAGAATGTAATGAGTTATTAGCTCTTTTCACGTCAATAGGAAAAGGAACAACAGTTTAGATGTTATACTCCAAATTCCAAACTTTAGGCACTCCAAACTTGGTGTACTTTAGGCATTTTAGATCATTTTAGGCATTTCAAACTTTAGGCATTTCTTTAAATGGATAAAGAAGAATATAATAGAAAGTATGTTAACCTGAGAGTTCTCAAGAGCATTCAGGAATATTTAAAGACAGAAGGCGACTCATCCACGGCTGTCTATCCCATAAGAGTGCCTCAAGATCTCCTCTATCAGGTCTTAAAGATACAAGGCCCTGATAATGCGGATAAACTGATCCATCATATCTTCAGGTTAGGTCTCGACATCTGGAGTGATGAATTTTTCAATGAAGCGTTCGGCTCTCAACAGAACTTAGAGCGGTTCATCGACATGGTTAAGAAGCGAAATAAGAGAGAAGGTGAATGAACCTGAATTCCCTTTTATGGCCTTAGGATGAGTCCCATGGTATTGAAATGCTCGTCAAAGGCAAAGGCTTCCTTAACACCGGCACGTGTTGCTATTACAAAACTTGTGCAATCAACTAAGGAGAAGACCTGATCTTCATAGTCTTGGAAAATGGCCCATGCCTCTTGATGTATGCGCGGAGTAACCCATTCAATATGCAGCCTTCCCGCCCCGACGGCCTGTTGGATCAAGGAATAGAATCTGACGGCTTTGCCGTGGCCATCATCGTACCGAATACGGGTGTAGGTTTCAGTCAGGACATAGTTTGAGCTAAGTAAGGGGATCTTCTGTTTAGAGAGTTCTTGATAAAAGGAGGCGGCCTGCTTGTGATATTGATCCCTGACCACTGCCATCGCAATCCAGCCGCCGGTGTCCACAAAGACCGGAGTCATGATAACGCCTTCTTCCCATACAAATATCTGTCATGGTGGATTGCGGCATCAGTAGGGCCGTCCGGGCTATCACACAGCCCGATCAGTTCCTTGAGCGGGTCATCATTTCCGGCGCTGGCTTGCATTTTGGCAATATACCTCCTAACAGCTCTCCGGATATGCTCGGCTTCAGAGATTTTGGTTGCGAAGGCCAGCATTTTCAGGGCCAGGTCACTTTCTTCATCAAGGTAGATCTGTTTTCTTTTAAGGTTAGGCATTTCAGACCTCACTGTATTAAATATGCTGTATACATTACCCTCTTTTGACAGAGCTGTCAACACCTATTTTTTTGGACGCAGAGCATGGTGAATGATTGCGCCGGGGCCGAGGCAGGGGAAAACGATAACCCGTTCAGCAATCGTTCAAGCGCTTCCTTTGTTCTGATCAAATCGGCTTGGCGCAATATCCGATTTATGAAATTAGTTCTTTTCGTTTCTGATTTGTTGGAATATAATAAAATAATGGGTAGCTATTTACCGGTTCAACCAAACAGGTCTCGCGCAAAGTCGCAAAGACGCACACATGAAAAGTACCATTCTGCTCACAATGGCCATATGAAGCCAAATTGAGGAATTAAGATAAGGAAAAGATTCATATTTCAATTCCCAAATTCCTAAATTCGCGATAGCCCGTAAAAAAGACTTTTTACGGGCTATAAAGATATATGTCTCAGGATAAAGAAACAGTTTACTTAATAGATGGTAGTTCGTACATTTACCGTGCCTACCACGCCATAAGGGGCCTCACCAATTCCAAGGGCTTTCCCACAAACGCCATTCTTGGTTTCACCAAGATGGTGTTGAAACTCCTTGCCGATAAAGCGCCAAAATACCTTGCCATTGTCTTTGATGCCAAAGGTCCTACCTTCAGACGCAAGATCTACGAGGATTACAAGGCAAACCGGCCCCCCATGCCGGAAGATATGGCAGCACAAATCCCCCTCCTTAAAGAGGTGGTGAAGAACTTAGGGCTTAAGATGTTCGAGTTGGAGGGATATGAGGCAGACGATATCATCGGGACATGGGCCAGAATATGTGAGGAGAAGGGTTTCAATGCGGTTATGGTGACAGGGGACAAGGACTTCAGACAGGTAATCACGCCGGATGTCTCCATGTGGGATACAATGAAGGATAAGGTTACGGATTAT
Organism: Deltaproteobacteria bacterium; assembly: GCA_029932035.1. Lineage (GTDB taxonomy): Bacteria > Desulfobacterota > DSM-4660 > Desulfatiglandales > Desulfatiglandaceae > Desulfacyla. The sequence goes on from JAOZQV010000188.1 coordinate 4,358, forward strand.
TCAACATTGAAAGAGGCCTATCTGTTCGAGCCTCACAAATTCATTGATGTCATGGGGCTCTCAGGAGATGCCTCGGACAATATCCCCGGTGTCCCGGGCGTGGGAGAGAAAACTGCAGTCAGTCTTATCCAGGAGTTTGGTTCCTTTGAAGATGTTTTTGATCGGGTGGAAGAGATAAAGAAGAAGAAACTCAAGGAGAATCTGAAAACGTTCCGTGACGAGGCATTTTTGAGTAGAAAACTGGTCACCATCGATCGATTTGTACCGATTGATGAGGATATCGAGCAGCTCAGGCTTGGTGAGCCGGCCGGCGATGAGCTTGCAACGATCTTCAGGGAACTGGAATTCAGGGGGTTGTGGGATCAGTTTGCGTCAAGGGATGAAGGTTCCCGAGATTACAGGCTCTGCCTGTCCAAGGAGGAACTGACGGCATTGACAGAGAGGATAGGGGAGGCGGGTGTCCTTTCAATCGACACTGAGACCACCAGCACGGATCCGCTTCATGCTGAATTGGTGGGAATCTCTTTCTCTTTCGAAGAATCCAGGGCTTACTATCTGCCACTGGCGCACCTCTATTTAGGCGCACCTACCCAGGTCACATGGTCAGAGGCCCTCCCTATCCTGAAGGCTGTTTTGGAGGATGATCAGGTTTTGAAGGTGGGCCAGAACATAAAGTATGATGCCGAGGTGTTGAAACAGCACGGGGTGGACCTGAAAGGGATCAACTTCGATACCATGGTCGCGTCATACGTGATCAATCCGGGCATCCGGCAGCACAACCTCGATTATCTTGCCCAGCATTATTTGAATCATAAGATGATCAGCTTTGAAGATGTGGTGGGCAAAGGGAAGAACGCCCGTAATTTTTCCGAGGTGGAGGTGGAAAAGGCCTGTGAGTATTCCTGTGAGGACGCGGACATAACCTTCAGATTGAGGCATATCCTCGATCAAAAGATGAGGTCTGAAAAAAATGATAAACTATTTTATGACCTGGAGATGAAACTCCTCCCGGTGCTCATGGATATGGAAATGACCGGGATCAGGATTGATACAGGCTTCTTTCGGGAGATGTCGGACCGTTTTAGAGAAGAGATGAAGGAGATAGAACAGGCGATCTATGCCGAGGCAGGGATGGAGTTTAACATAAATTCATCACAGCAGTTGGGATACGTGCTTTTTGAAAAACTCGGGCTACCGGGCCAAAAGAAGACTGCCAAGACCAGGCGCTATTCCACTGATGTAAAGGTATTAAAGAAACTCTCTGCATCTGCCTTCAAAATACCTAAACTGCTCCTCCGCTACAGGACCCTTTCAAAGCTGAAATCCACCTATCTTGACGCATTGGTCAAGTTAGCCGATCCCTCCACAGGGAGAGTACATACTTCCTATAACCAGACTGTTGCCGCCACCGGGCGATTGAGCAGCAGCAACCCCAACCTCCAGAACATCCCCATCAGGGGAGAGGAAGGGAGGGAGATCCGTAAGGGTTTTGTCGCCGAGAAGGGGCATTACCTCGTGGCAGCAGACTACAGTCAGATAGAGTTGAGGGTATTTGCCCATTATTCAGGAGATGAGGCGTTCATTGAGGCTTTCAGACAGGACAGGGATATACACACCCGTACTGCCTCGGAAATTTTAGGTGTGGAAGTCACGGGTGTCACCCCGGAGATGAGGCGGATTGCCAAGGCGATTAATTTCGGCATAATATATGGTATGGGCCCCAGGAAGCTCAGTGAGGAGTTGGGCATAGACCATAAGACGGCCAAGGATTACATCTCGACCTATTATAAGAGGTATCAGGGTGTGGTAAGATATCGGGATGAGATGATCAAAAAGGCCTCTATAGACGGGTATGTCACAACCCTTTTCAACAGGAGACGGTATCTGCCCGATATCCAGCACGCAAACAACCGGATTCGGTCCGAGGCAGAACGGATGGCCATAAATACGCCTATCCAGGGAACGGCTGCCGACCTGATCAAAAAGGCGATGATAGATATCCACAATCGATTAGGCGAAGAGGGTTTCAGGTCCAAAATGCTCCTCCAGGTCCATGACGAACTCGTATTTGAAACCCCGGAGGAAGAATTGGAGAGACTTGTTCCGATGATCAGGGAAGAGATGGAAGGGGTTTTTTCCCTGAAGGTGCCCCTGAAGGTGGATATAAACAGGGGAAAGAATTGGGATGAGGCACATTAGGGGTGCAAGTGCCTAAAGCGAGCTAAAGTGAACCAAGTGTGAAGTGTGGAGTGTGGAGTGCCTATTTATCCCGCTTGCAGCGGGGAAGTTAAGGAACTTCGTGACTTTTTTAAAACGGTGGGAAAAAGATTGGCTATTGCCGGCAACAAATATTTCTCTTTTCAAAACTGATCGCCGAAGGCGTATCACAACTTTAGGCACTCCACACTCCACACTTTAAACTTAAAACTTAACACCTTGCGAAACCATCAATATTAATGGACACAACAAACATGACAAATGACAATCGCACCCATATCTTCGGTCCGGTTCCTTCCCGGAGATTGGGGCTGTCATTGGGCGTGGATCTGATCCCGGCCAAGACCTGCACCTTTGACTGTCTTTATTGCGAGGTGGGGAGGACCACTAACAGGACACTCCAGATGAGACCCTATGTGCCTGTCAGTGAAGTGTTAGAACAATTAAGACAAAAGCTTTTGGTTTGTAAGCCGGACATCATTACCCTTGCCGGTTCGGGCGAACCTACTCTCCATTCGGAGATCGATCAGGTCATTGATGGTATTAAGGCATTCACAGACACAAGGATTGCGGTTTTGACCAATGGTTCTCTGTTTTGGGATGAAGAGGT
>JAOZQV010000189.1 GCA_029932035.1 Deltaproteobacteria bacterium
TACCGGACACCCCCATTGATCTGCAGTGGGCGGCAGGGTTCGGTATCCGGTATTTTACCGCGGTCGGTCCAGTGAGACTGGATTTCGGCTTCCCCCTAAACCCCCGTGAAGATATCGATGACCCTATGCAATTTTACATCAGTATAGGTCAGGCCTTTTAAGTGACGTTTCCATGGGCTAAAATACTCCGTTTTGTAGCGCTTACATTCGCTGGTGTGATAGTCGCGGCATGTGTGCTTCTATTGTCGGCTTACGCGATCCTTCAGACCGATGCGGGCCGGGCCCGCCTGGTGGGCTTTGTGAACAGACAACTGAGCACACCTGGCGGTACGGAAATCAGAATCCATTGTCTGGACGGTGATCTTTTGCGTCACATAGATATTGAGGGACTGGCGGTACGCGATAAGGACGGTGAGTGGTTACGATTGAGTAACGTTCAGGTAGATTGGAGTCCCACTGCATTGTTTGACGGAGTCTTTCTCATCACGCATCTCAATGTTACCGGACTTCACATGACCCGGGTCCCGGTGCAAGAAAACGAACCTAGTCCTGCTGAATTTCACTGGCCCCGTCTGCCATTGCGTATCGCCATAGACCGGTTCTCTTTGGAAGGCGCATCCCTGTCTGAACCCGTTCTGGGTAAGGCGGTGGCGTTTCGAGCGTCCGGCAATACAACGGTCGAGGCCCAAGGTCTTATACGTACCAAAGTGGATGTAGAGCGCACGGACGGTGTGCCCGGTCACTCCCAGCTCGAAGCCGAATTCCAACCGCAATCAAACCGCCTCGGCATTCAGTTTGTCCTGAATGAGCCCCCCGGGGGAACTCTGGCCCGGGTCTTCAATCTTACTGACTTGCCTTCTTTGTCAATCCATGCCAAAGGAGACGGACCCCTCGACGACTGGCACGGGATTTTAAAGGCCCGGGCAGGAGATCTTGCCTACCTGGATATGGATCTCGCCCTGGATGTGGTGAATCAATCAACACTAAAGGCGGACGGACACGCTGACATAGCACACCTCTTCCATGAGCCTTTGCGGCCCCTGTTGGTGGGCAGACTCAGGTTTGACGCGGCATTGGATTTCACGAACGAGGGCGTTTTGTTGCGCCGGGTCTCCCTCGCAAACGAACTGGCAACCGCAGACATTTCAGGCAAAATCAAAGGTCGAGACTTAGATTTCAGTGTCGCGCTCGCGTGCACACCGATAGGCATCAATTACGCTAATGGTTATGTTAAGCCGCTTTCATTCTCCGACATCAGTCTTGACGTCAAACTGACAGGACCGCTACAGCAGCCTTTCATCTCGGTGGATGTGGTTGCTGATTCACTGGCGCTGGACACTATATCGGCAGGGCGATTAAAAAGTGTATTCGAAATTGATTTCCAACGGCCTTATAATCAGCCTGATAACAATCCCTCCATCCGGGCGAAAGGCCATTTGACTGGAGTCCGTTTAGAACCACCCGAGCTTCACGCGCTGCTGGGGGAAGTGATCAACTGGTCATTTGATTCCACCCTCCATTTGGATACCAAAGTCATCGACATACGCGATGCGGTCATTTCAACGGCGTTCGGTCGTTTGTCGGGATCCGGGCAAGTCGCTATGGGGGGACAGAAAAACGATCTCAGGATCACGGCGGAGGTCAATGACCTGGCACCGCTGTCATACATTATCCATCGACCAATGACAGGAACAGCAAAAGTTGAGTCCCTCATCCACTCATCGGATTTACGGCAAGGCATGACCGCCAGCCTGACCGGGAAACTCAACGGCTTGTCCCTCGGTGACATGGTAATAGACAAGTTGCTGGGTCCTCAGGTGTCTGTGGCCGGAGATCTGATTTTGAGCACGAATAATGGGTGGACGATTCGAGGCCTCACCATTGAAAGTGCGCTGGGCACCCTTATTGGGGGTTTATCCATCACGCAGGATTCTCATGACTTGGAAGGGCATTACCGACTGAGAGTCCCTCGACTCGCTGACCTTTCGGACATCATGAAAGTGCATCTCGCGGGCCAACTGGATATGGAAGGTGACATGGTCGGGACCCTCGCTGACCCTTCCCTGTCCGGGCAGATATCTTTGCAGGCGCTGGTCATGGATGATATTGACCTTGGGACCCTGGAAGCGCGATTGGAGGCGGCCCGACTCGTGGAGAAACCACATGGGCGTGTTTCCATGTCACTTAGCGATGGGCGGTTCGGGCACGCCCGGGGTTCGACAAACTTTGCCTTTATTGACACGGCTGAAATTGAATTGAACGATATAGTTGTCGAATTGAGGGACACTAAAGTCACCGGAGGCTTAATGGTTCCGCTTAAGGGTGGACCCGTGACCGGTTCCCTAACTGGGCAGTTAGCATCTCTATCGGCATGGTCGGATTTGATCGGCCGGCAGGTGTCGGGAACGGCGACCTTTGCGCTCAATTTGAGTATGAAGGGTGAGTCCCAAAACGCGGCGCTGACACTCGACGGCAATGACCTGATGGTGGGTTTGGAAGTGGACAAAACAGCAGAGTTCGGCACGATCAATGTGTCTGCGCAAGTAACGGATCTACTGAGTACCCCAAAGGGCCGGATCGAGTTCGTTGCGCAGGATGTAAAGTTATTCGATGCGCTTTTTTCTGAATTGTCGTTCAACTGGAACTTGGACGGTCTTACCCGCGGTTCCGTCAAGGCAGCGAGCACGGGCGAACTGCATGGACCATTCAGACTCGATCTTACTGGTGAATATTCGCGAGACGGACACGGTATGGAAATTATGATCTCCGATCTTGATGCCCTGGTGATGGGACAGACCATAGAGATTGAAAAACCGGCCCGCTTCATGCTTGGATCAGACCGACTGGCGATAGATAGCCTGGTGCTGGCTGTAGGGGATGGGCGGGTTTCGGCCAGAGGGCGCGTTACCGGAGACGATATTGAAGGGACACTGGATGTGACGAATTTCCCGTTGGCCGTAGCTGAGATCGCCATCCCTGATGCCGGGGTGATCGGCACTCTCTCGGGTCATGCCCGGATCTCTGGATCCCGCACGTCACCGTCCGGCCAGTTTATTATGGAGACAGCGGGTATGCGCCCGATGACCGCTATGGTCCGTGATGTCCCACCTATTGCGGGTCGCGTGAAGGGCGAGTGGCGTGATGGCCGTTTGCAGTTGGCCGGTGAACTCAACGGTTTTGCAGGAAAGAACATAAGTCTGGAAGCAGACCTGCCTTTGCGGATTGAGCCGAATTCACTGGCCGTACAGTTGCCCTGGGACGAGCCGATTGACGGAAAATTGACCTGGGGAGGTGAGCTTGGGCCTATCTGGGACCTGCTGACCACGAACGAAGACCGTTTTGCCGGTCGTGGCGATCTTGCGCTGGACTTGGGCGGTACACTGGAGGCACTCCGTGTCAACGGTCATTTCGATCTGACCCGGGGCCAGTACCAAAATATCATCACTGGCACCACTTTCTCAAACGTTGAGATGAGGATCGAGGGCAATCGCGATCGGCTGGTGCTCAAAAAACTGGTGGCCGATGACGGCAGAGATGGTCGCCTTAACGGTAATGGCGCCCTGGACTTAAATCTGGCAAAACACTTTCCCATGAACCTACAGGTTGAATTCAAAGAAACCATACTCGTGGCGCGTGACGATCTGACGGCACGGGCAAGCGGTAACATGGTATTCAAGGGTTCCCTGCGCAAAGCCCTTTTAAGCGGAAAGGTGGTCACCGGAGATGTCGAGTTGAATCTCGGCAATAATCTGGCACCAGGGATCGTCGAGCTGGACATTCAGGAAATCAATTTGCCGGACGGACCGCTCAAAGAAAACCAATCTTCGGATGTTGGCAGGCAGGGTCCAGGATTCGTGGATCTGGATCTACATATTTCCGTACCGGGCAGGGCATTCGTGAGGGGTATGGGGCTGGATTCCGAGTGGAAAGGGGATCTGAAGGTGACGGGTACGACGGATGCGCCCATTGTTGCAGGTGTTCTTGAACCGGTACGCGGGCACTTTGCAATTATGGGTAAGACATTCGAGCTTAAGAGCGGATCCGTCAGATTTGCAGGCACAAGCGACATGGACCCCATTCTCAATCTTGCAGCGGAGTACAAGGCCACGGGCCTCACGGCCATCATCGCTCTTACCGGTTCGGCTTCGCAGCCGAAGATAGAACTCACCTCCCGACCACCGATGCCGCAGTCGGAGGTCGCCGCACGGGTGCTGTTCGGAACAGACGCTAAGGACCTTACACCCGCGCAGAGTATTCAAATAGCCTCCTCTATGGCTACGCTCAGTGGGGTGGGGGGCGCGGAGGGAATCCTGGATTCCACGCGTCGTACGTTGGGCATCGATGTGCTCAAGTTTGACGAAGCCGAGCATGATCCCGCCGAAACCACGGTGAGCATCGGGAAATACGTGACTGACGGGGTGTACATCGAAGTAGAGCGAGGCACGAAAGAGGACTCGATGACTTCCGCCACCGTCGAGGTCGAAGTGCTTCCCAATGTCAGGGTCGAGGGCGGTACGACCCAAAGGGGAGGCAATAAAGTGGGAGTGAAGTGGAAATGGGATTATTGACCCACCGAGGTCTGCTGCATTCACTCCTCTACTATTATTCCTCTATGATGATGGCGTCTCCCGCGCATTCAGCCGCGGCCTGCCTTACGACATCTTCAAGGTGTTTTGGGACTTCATCAACGAGAACGTGTGAAACCAGTTTTTCCTCATCGTACTGGAAAACTTCCGGGCACAGGTCGTTGCAATTTCTGTCTCCCATACATGACTCATAGTCGATCTTGACTTTCATGATTATCTCCTTAAAAAAGCGCGTTATTCATTAACATGGAATTGTAAGTTTAACCCGTAACCTATCCTGTAAAGGATTTGAGGTTAAAATTCAAGCCTTTTTATTTCTTATTCTATTACGGTTGTGTCAAATGCCTGAGGGCGGATGAATCTGGATTGTATACTGACAAATTGAAGAGAATAGGGTATGGTCCTTAAAAGACAGATCTGATAAACGATAAGACATGAATATCATCTTTTTCATTATTGTTCTAATTGCTTTTATCTCAGCAGGATGGCGCCAGATCAACTGGATGCCGGGCGACGGGGACTTATCCCCAATGGAAAGCCTGTCCAGGAGTATGGTGGAATCTGCTTCCGGGTCCGTTGAACTGGCTTTGGGGCTTGTGGGGGTGATGACGCTCTTTTTAGGGCTGATGAAGGTGGCTGAGGCCGGCGGAATGCTCACTATTCTGGCGCGCCTGATACGGCCTTTGATGGTCCGGCTTTTCCCCAACGTGCCTCCGGATCACCCGGCCATGGGGAGCATGATATTAAATATGTCGGCCAACGCCCTGGGGCTGGGCAATGCAGCCACTCCCTTTGGCATCCGGGCAATGCAGGAATTGGACAAGCTCAATTCTCGTCACGGAACAGCTACCGATTCAATGGTACTTTTCCTTGCTATCAACACTTCGAATGTGACCATTTTGCCTACAGGGGTTATCGCGCTCAGGGCAGCCGCAGGATCGATTGATCCGGCCGGAATACTCCCTACAACACTATTTGCCACCATGTTCTCTACTATTGTTGCCATATTGGCGGCCAAGATGTACGGCAGGGTGTATATGGTTAGGAGAACGCGCCCCGTTGAGATGGAGGGTGAGAGTACCGGTTCTACCCCCTCAGAGGAGGAAAAGCCTGCTAACGAGTCCTCAACCGGTTATTCTGTATGGGTGAGCTTGGTTGCCGTGTGTGCCCTCATGTCAATTATTCCCTTGACTGTTTTTTTCGGAAAATCCATCTCCCCCTGGATAATCCCGGGTCTTATGCTTGGGTTCCTCGCTTTCGGCGTTTTAAGGCGTGTGCGTGTCTACGAAATTTTTGTGGAAGGGGCCAAGGAAGGCTTCCAGGTGGCCATCAGGATTATTCCCTACCTGGTGGCCATTCTGGTGGCTGTGGGCATGTTTCGTGCCAGTGGTGCTATGGAGATAATGGTCAATATACTCGCAGACTGGACAGGTAAGGTGGGATTGCCTGCCGAAGCCCTGCCGATGGCCATACTCCGCCCTCTGTCGGGATCCGGGGCATATGGTGTCATGGCCTCTATCATTAATGACCCCGCTATTGGCCCGGATAGTTATACCGGCTATCTGGTCTCGACACTCCAGGGGTCTACAGAAACAACTTTTTATGTGCTGGCGGTATATTTCGGGGCAGTTCAAGTGCGGCGAATACGCCATGCCATGGCAGCGGCATTGACCGCTGATGTGGCCGGAATCTTTGCCGCAGTGGTGATCTGTTCATACCTTTATGGGTAAGGGACCCTTTTATAGCGAAAAGACTAAAACGATGAAAGATAAAGCAAAAGGGATGGTTATGGCATCATTTGTGGCAGACTCACTGGCACTTGGTGTTCACTGGGTTTATAATACCCACGTGATTGATCGGAAATTCGGACGGGTGGAGCATCTGGAAAAACCGCTCGGTAAATCATATCACGGGACTAAAGATGCCGGTGATTTTACCCATTACGGAGATCAGACCCTGGTGCTGCTGGAATCCGTTGCAGAGTGCTCGGGCTTTGATCTCATCCGCTTTTCCCAAAGCTGGAGGAGCCTTTTTGAAAGCTACGCCGGATATTCTGACAACGCTACAAAAGAAACCCTTAAAAATTTTGCTGCAGGCAGCGGACCCGAATCCTCTGGTTCCGGTTCAACCGATCTTGCCGGTGCGTCCCGGATCGCCCCAGTTGTGTACATGTACCGTAAAGACCTGGAGACCATGATCGCTGCATCCAGGGCTCAGACAGCCATGAGTCATAATAACCCGCTGGTTGTTGAAAGCGCGGAATTTTTTGCAAGGGTCCTCTGGCATGTGCTGAGAGGGAATGCGCCCACGGCAGCAATGGAACGTGTGTGCGAGGAAGAATTGAAGAAAGACACCATGGGTGAATGGGTGGATGCAGGTATAATGAGCACGGATGTTAACACCAGATCTGCCATCGCCGGTTTTGGCCAGGCGTGTGAAATCGATATGGCATTTCCTTCAACGGTTCATTTGATCGCCAAATATGAAAATGATCTAAAGGCCTCTCTAATAGAAAATGCTATGGCCGGCGGTGACTCCGCATCAAGGGGCATGTTGGCTGGTATGGTCCTCGGCGCACATTTGGGGTATGG
>JAOZQV010000190.1 GCA_029932035.1 Deltaproteobacteria bacterium
GAAGCGGGAGTTCTTCGATCGTTTTTGTTTTAACTTGTTCGCGGATGAATTCAGCGATCTTATTGCCGTCTATTATCCCGGATTTGGGGAAAACGACGTCAAGGAAATAGACGATCTGTTTCCAGTCAAACTGGAGCACAATATCTTCCAGGGTTGCAATCCTGCCCGAGGCATAAACCGACCCAACCACTGCTCCTATACTGGTCCCTGCCACATAATCGATACGGATCCCTGCCTCTGTGAGCGCCTTAATCACCCCGATATGTGCCCATCCCCTGGAGGAACCGCTGCCAAGGGCAAGCCCTATCTTTTTTGGGCGGGCTTTCTTTTTCTGAAAATACCTGATCATTCAGGCATGCCCCCCTTATTTCCTGTGGTCTCCTTTTTTGACAGGCGCCTTATCTTCTTTTCCAGCCCGGCAATATCTTTTTTGGTGGCCACATCTATTTTGTCCAGTACCTTATGCACTGTATCTTCCACCTTTGTTTCCAGGTCTTTTCTGGCCTGCTTTGATTTTTCCAGCAGATCATCGACCAGCTCTTTACCTTCCTTCTCAGAAATCTCGCCTCTTTCCGTCAACTCCTTAACCAGCTCTTCGAACTTGTCTCTGGTCATGGCTGCCAACCCTACCCCTGTCAATATGGTCTTTTTGATAAGATCAAACATAATTTTCCTCCTTTCGCTGGTTTCATGATTGCTGTTTATAATTCGATTCATATCCCCAATCCTCAAACTATCTTCGTATAAAATCGTTCGCCTTTTTCCACAACCCCAATCCGGATACCCATGATTTCCATTTTTCGACTTCCGGCGATATATGATAGTCAAAATCGAGATATCCGGGCCGTATGCGCGGAATGTAACGAGGCCAGGTGATTGCCGGTTTGACCGTCGCTTCCGTCCCGTGTGCCATCTCTTCCCTTGCCGCGATAATCATGAAATGCAGGCGGTTTAAGAGGTTTACCTCGCTGGCCCCGGCATCCATATCCAAAGAGAGCAGATTCAGATGAGGGAACATCTCCTTTAGTTTCCTTTCCATTCCCCTTCCTGTAATGTGGTTGGAAATACAGCCGAATGGCTGAAGACAGACTATGTTTCCGGTCCCTTCATTGAGCATGGCAATCATTTCAGCAGTCAGGAGCCATCCTTCCCCAAACTGATTGGCCAGACTAACCACCTCGCTCGTGATCCCGGCTAACGCTTTAAGGCCAAACGGCTTCCTGTAAAAACGAAACAATTGCATCACCCTGTCAATCCGGGAAAGGTGATGCCTCACATAGATATCCATAAGCTTGTGTTTAAGGCTGTCAACAATAGAATGCTTAAAAAACGCCTTTTGATCAAAATCTTCATTAACAAACCTTTGAGTAAAAAAGCTTTGCAAACCGGGGAGCACAACCTCCACGCCCTGCCGAGAGAGCCACTCTATGATGTTGCCATTGGAAAAAAAATTATATTTGACAAAAATTTCGCCCACCACACCGATCCTAGGAACAGGTCGATCGACGATTTTTACGCCGTTGAAATCTTGCACTGCCTTTTCCAAGACAGTCAGGAGATAATAATAATCAGCCTTCTCAATGCCCGTCGCCATTTCCGAGAGGTATTTCGCATGCAGTGCCTTTGAAGCCCCGGGGGTTTTCTCTTTTGGCACTGTGGCCAAATACATCTGTGCCAGAGGGTCGGTGAAAATGACGCCTAAACCCATTCGTTTGGCCAGTTCGTTTTCATCGATTTCAAATCCTAACTGCGGGTTTATCTCTTCAGTGGAAAGCGCTATCACTGGAACATTATCCAGGCCGGCAGAGGCCAGCCCTTTTCTGATTAGAGAAACATAAGCAGAGGCCCGGCATTGACCGCCGGTCTGGGTCAGGATTACAGATGTTTTTTCCGGATCATACCTCCCGGATTGAAATGCCTTGATAATGTCTCCTGCAACAAGAACAGCAGGATAACACATATCGTTATTGATGTTTTTAAGACCGAATTCCACTGAAGACCTGTCTTGAGGCGGAAGCACATCCAGCCGGTAGCCCATGGGCTTGAATACCGCTGGAATTAGAGGAGAATAGAAAGGGGAAAAATAGGGGGCGATGAGGGTTCTCTTTCTGTCCTCCGGCATAAATTCACGAACTGTTTTCTTTCCTTTGTCCCTTTCCCATTGAGATATTCCCCTGTTTTCCTTCACTGCTTCCAACATCGAACGTAACCTGATTCTGACCGCACCGAGATTTGCTATCTCGTCCATCTTGATCAGTGTATATACCTTCCTCGAATCCCTTATGATCTCTCGTACCTCATCTGCCGAGACCGCGTCAGGGCCGCATCCGAAGGAGGTAAGCTGGACCAACTGGCCCACGCTGTTATCGCAAACCCATTTGGCCGCGGCATAGAGCCTGTTGGTGTAGGCCCACTGTGTAAGGACATTCACATCGGATAAAGACTGGCATTTATCTAAGGGAACGGCATTTTCGCTGATAACATCAACACCGAGACCGGTCAAGAGCTCGGGGACACCGTGGTTTATAAGAGGGTCGATATGATAGGGCCTGCCCGCCAGTACAACGATCATCCGGTTTTCGTTTTCTGCCTTAGATATCAGGGCGCGGGCCCTATCCGTCAGTTCTCTCCTGAATTTTTCTTGAGCGGTTAGTCCTTCTTCCACCGCTCTTGAGATCGTCCTGTAATCCACCCCAAATTTTCTGAAAAAGAGATGAAGCTGCCTTTTCAACAAGTCCTCATCACGAAAACTTATGGCAGGATTGTCAATCGGTATCCCATATTTTCCCTCAGGATCGATTGCGCTTTTAAGCAGATCCGGATAACCCGTGACAACCGGGCAGTTAAAACTGTTCAACACACCGGCAAATTCTTTTCTTTCGTGAACCACGGTCGGGTAGAATATCCTGTCCACCCCCCGGTCTATGAGATCGAAAATATGTCCGTGGGCAAGTTTTGCAGGAAAGCAGATATTTTCCGACATCACTGTTGCCGAACCTCTTTCAAAGAGTTTGGAATCAGACCGGGAAGAAAGAACAACCCTGAAACCGCATTGGACCAAAAAGGCAGACCAGAAGGGGAAATTTTCATACATGTTCAAGCAGCGGGGGATGCCGAAACTGAGGAGCGGATCGCCTTTCGGCTCTGTCTCACGGTCAATCAGGAGGTTTATTTGTTCGGCAATCAGGTTAACCCCCCTCTGTTTTGTGCCGTAACTACTGCTGAAATGACGCTCGCACCGGTTGCCCGTGAAAAACCGGTTTCCATTGGCAAAGGTAAGCTTTATAATCGGGCACCTGTTCTCGCAACCATTGCAGTGCAACTCCCTTTTGGTAAAATCAACGCTCAATCCCATGTCTTCGATGCCATTAAAGTGGGTTGATTCAGCCGGTCTAACCGAATGGTTGCCGAGGGCTGCCACTGCCGCGCCGTATGCCCCCATCAGTTCCGGGATATCGGGACGAATGACATCCTTTTCCAGCAAAAGCTCAAAGGCTCGCAATACCGCGGGATTGCGAAAGGTTCCACCCTGTGCAATGATCCTGTTTCCTAAGACTTCCGTGTCCCGCAATTTCAAGACTTTGTAGAGAGAATTTCTTATGACCGAATAGGCCAATCCGGCCGAGATGTCCGGGATACCGGCGCCTTCTCGAAGGGCCTGTTTGACCTTGGAGTTCATAAACACGGTGCATCTGGTTCCCAAGTCAAAGGGGGAGTTACTATCACATGCGATTTCAGCGAAATCCTCAATACCGTAATCTAGGGAACGGGCAAAGGTTTCGATAAATGAGCCGCATCCGGATGAACATGCCTCATTGACCTGAATATCCGATACGCTATGGTCACTGATATAGACCGCCTTCATGTCCTGGCCCCCGATATCCAGGATAAATGATACCTCACTATCAAAGCACCTCGCTGCCCGGTAGTGTGCCATGGTCTCAACCACGCCATCATTTATGCCAAAGGCCGCCCTGATCAGATCTTCCCCATAACCGGTTGCAGCCGTCCGGATAATGCGAGGCCAGAAACTCGCCTTTTGGAATTTTTCCCTGAATGCGGACAAACCCTCCTTTACCGCGCCGATAGGATCGCCGTTATTGGCCCCGTAATGACCCAGGACAAACCTTTCCTGGGCATCGACAAGCACAAGTTTAGTGGTTGTGGAGCCGGAGTCTATGCCAAGGAAAAGATCTCTCCCTCTTACTTCGCTTAAATTAACCCTGGATACCCGATCCTTTGAGTGCTTTTCCTGCCACGACTCGAACTCTGCCCTGTCTTTAAACAGGGCAAGGAGTCTCTTAGTCCCCCTGTTCATCTTGAGAGGTCCCTTTGTCTTGACCATGGTGAGAAGATCCCTGATCTTAGCCCGGTGCGGTTGCCCATCCCGGGTCAAGGCCGCACCCATCGCAGGGATAAGTTCGGGCCGGTCGGGGACAATCAGGTCGTCAGGGTTATTCAGGCCGAGAACTTTTGCCAAGGCCTCCCGCAGTTCAGGATAAAACGTTAAAGGCCCCCCGCCTATGATGATCTTTTTCTCAATATCACGGCCTCGTGACAGGCTGCTCACTACCTGAAGGGCCACAGAGTGAAACACGGAAGCGGCAATATCTTCCTTTGATACGTCCTGACTCAGCAGGGCCTGGATATCGGTCTTGGCAAAGACCCCGCACCGGGAGGCAATGGGATAGATGGAAACGGCCCTCTCTGCTAAGGCGTTAAATTCAGAAACCGGCACATTTAGAAGTACGGCCATCTGATCAATAAATGCCCCTGTGCCCCCCGCACAACTGCCGTTCATCCTGATGTCGGGACGAAAATGATCATCAAAGAATATGATCTTCGAGTCCTCACCACCTATCTCAATGAATGTCCTGACTTCAGGATAGCTTCTCTTTATCAGATGTGCCGAGGCCACCACTTCCTGGACAAAGGGAAGCCCAAAGGCTTCAGCCGTTCCCATTCCTGCGGACCCGGTAACCGTCAGATCAAGCTCAATATTCCCAAACTCACTAAAGGCTTCCTCTAAGATGTGCCTCGTTGTTTTTTCGGTTCTGGCCTGATGACGTCGGTAGCGGTCAAAGACCATGTGACCATTCTCATCGCAGATTACTACCTTGGCTGTTGTAGAACCGATATCAACTCCCGATGTATACGCACTTTCCATTAATGTAATC
Organism: Deltaproteobacteria bacterium; assembly: GCA_029932035.1. GTDB lineage: Bacteria > Desulfobacterota > DSM-4660 > Desulfatiglandales > Desulfatiglandaceae > Desulfacyla. The sequence goes on from JAOZQV010000190.1 coordinate 5,178, forward strand.
CTTAAACCCTGTTTCTCACATAATCCCTGACCGAGCAAAACGTATCCACCATGCATACAACAAAGGATTCAGGGTACCGAGGGGGTATGAGAGTAAGGGGCCACATATGTTTTTTGATAATATCGGCCTCTTTCTTGCTTAATTCCGTTACCTGTCGGGCATTCCTGAGCGCGATATTATGATGTCTGAAGCCGTGCAGCCGGGGTCCTTCATGTAGCCAGTCATAAAAGAAGAGATCATGGAGCAGGGCACCCCTGACTATGGCCCTGCAATCCAGGGAAAGCCGTTTGCCCCAGTAAAAGCTTAACCCGGCCACCTCTTTGACATGATCGAGGCGGGTCTTGCCGCGATGGTGCGGATACTGCGATAACCCTGCCACCATTGGGTTCTCAAGCAGCGGCACTGCGATGCTCATGAATTCCGTATCCATTCTATGGGTTTCCCCCTTTCCAGCCAATACTGGAACCAGCTTGATGCTCCTCTTTAACGTGGGATTGTTTTCCCTTAACGACTATGAAAAAATCGATGATCATAAGGATAACGCCGATCACACCGAATATTCCCTTGAAAGAGGGAGCGAGCCAAATTGTCAGGCCCTGATAGGTCGGGAGCAAGAGGTATTCAAATGCAAAGGCGAGCAGTACCCAATAAATGGAAAATTTGAGACAGATATGCCCCTTAAACTGGAAACGCTGGTCGGAATAATCCCACAACCGGACGTTGAAAAAATGCTGCGCATTGAAGCCGGAGATGAACTCAAGCCCGGTTGTTATCACAAAATAACATAATACTTTCACAAAAATACCGTACTCGTGGATAAACGAGACAGATACCATGAGCACCAGACCGACGGCGCCATAGAGAATGAGATAAGGGCCTTTTAAGAGCCCGGGGTTGATAAAATGCCCCTCACGGATGGATCGATAACAGGCTTCCATGATCCAGCCTAATAAGGAAAACACCGAGAAAGAGAAAAGTATATCGCACATAATGGTCACGCCGATATGTCTCCGCCCCCTGAACCTCATGAAACGAGTTACTTTTCGCCCCTCGTTTCAGGTATCAGGCCATAAAACAGGATGCTCATTAATTCATCGAGATAGTGCTCAACCTTTTCCTCACTTTCCTGGACCAGCCAGTTTAACTCAAATCCTCTCAATGCGTGAGCAATGGCCCGGGCTGTCAAAACCGAATCATTAATGTGAAAACCGCCGTTTTCTACCCCATCCTTTAAAATAGAATGAATGATATCCACTTCACGTTCGAAAAGTTCATTACGAATGCTTTCTGCACTGGGCAATAGATTCTCTATCCCTTCTCGATCCAGATTCAAAATATTTGTAGCCTGGCGCATATATCTGAACTTTGCTTTGACAAAGGTAACTAACCTATCTGGAGCTAAAGCTTCTTGATCGACCGACGCTGATATCTTGTCTACTATCTCATCTTTCTCCCGGCGGAGGACCTCTAAATAAACCTGGTCTTTGTTTCCGAAATAGCTGTAAATGGTTGCCTTGGCTACTCTGGATATACGTGCCATCTCCTCAATACTTGTTTTTCGAAGGCCATATCGCGCAAACATCTTTTTTGCGGTGTTCAGAATAGACTCAGTTTTTTCCTGTTTCATCGTTGCCTCCAATTTTCTTTATATTTTTAAACGATAATCCGCTTTTCGTATAAAATAATAAGAGAGTGGGAAATGTCAAGCAGAAAAGTAAGGAACGAGCAGGTTTTCTCTTTTTACTAAAGTTTCACAGAAATTGTGCACTGGGTATAACGGTTAAAAGCCCTATTAGTTATATCTCCTCAAGCCCTGAAATTTATCTTGACAGATATCCCAAAAAGATGTTGTGAGATTACATCCCGTTTAATCAGTAAAAGAGGAATGGTTTGATAGTTAGAAAGGATTTTATTCATTGGGCATGGGTCATACTCTCAGTCTGTTTTATCGATCTGTTCATCAATTATTCTGTTCGCTTAGGC